>JAPHUG010000283.1 GCA_026197195.1 Sedimenticola sp. | reverse complement strand
GTGCCATGGGCGCTGCCATCTCCTCCTCCTCAACCGCACCCGGCTCCTCTTCCGGTGGGGGCGGCGGTGGCTCCTCCGGCGGCGGTGGCGGTGGTGGCGGTGGCGGTGGCTGGTAACTGGCCCGTTTGATGATAGAGTAGTCTCATTAAGAAGAGCACCCGCAGGAGCAAACAAATGGATGAGATGATCTACATCGGATGCAGCGAAACTGATGTTGGACTGCTACCCCGCATGGCCAATCGCCACGGCCTGATCGCTGGCGCTACCGGCACAGGAAAAACCGTCACACTTCAGGGATTGGCAGAATCCTTTAGCCGCGAGGGTGTACCAGTTTTTCTGGCCGATGTTAAGGGCGACCTCTCCGGACTCTCACAACCGGGAAAGCCTCATCCAAAGGTGCAGGAGCGACTGGATCAAATGCCTCTGGACGACTTCACCTTCCAGGGCTTTCCCGTCACCTTTTGGGATATCTTTGGCAAGCAGGGTCACCCGGTTCGAACCACGATCTCCGACATGGGCCCCCTGCTACTGGCACGCTTGCTCAATCTGAACGATACCCAGCAAGGTGTTCTGGCGCTGGTGTTTCGAGTGGCCGATGAGAATGGCTGGCTGCTGCTGGATATTAAGGATCTCCGTGCCATCCTGAAATTTGTCGCTGAAAATGCCGCTGATTTCCGCACCCTCTACGGCAATGTCTCAGCCGCCAGCGTCGGGGCCATCCAGCGCCGACTGATTACACTGGAAGATCAGGGCGGGAAAAAGCTGTTTGGTGAACCGGCACTCAACCTCCAGGACCTGATACAGAACGATGATAACGGCCTGGGCGTCATCAATATTCTGGCGGCCGACCAGTTGATGAACTCACCTCAGCTCTACAGCACCTTCCTGTTTTGGCTGCTCTCTGAGTTATTCGAGCAGATGCCCGAAGTGGGCGATCAGGACAAGCCCAAGCTGGTCCTCTTCTTTGATGAAGCTCACCTGATGTTTGACGATGCCCCGGAGGCCCTGCTGGACAAAATCGAGCAAGTCGTCAGGCTGATTCGTTCCAAAGGGGTCGGTGTCTACTTTGTCACCCAGAACCCGCTGGACATTCCTGACAGCGTACTGGGTCAACTCGGCAACCGCGTTCAACATGCCCTGCGTGCCTACACGGCAAAAGATCAGAAGGCACTCAGAGCCGCCGCTCAAACCTTCCGGGACAACCCCAAGCTGGACACCGAACAGGTGATCAGCGAACTGGGGCTGGGGGAGGCGCTGGTCTCGACACTGGACACCAAGGGGCGTCCCCAGATCGTTCAACGCACCCTGATCCGGCCTCCGGAGAGTCAGATCGGCCCGATCAAACCCGCCCTCAGAAAGACCATCATGGCCAGCTCGCTGGTAGCAGGGGTCTATGACACGGCAGTGGATCGCAAGTCAGCCCATGAGATCCTGACCGAACGGGCTGCAGAGCAAGCCGAGGCCCAGCAGGCTGAAGAGGTGGAGAAGGCCCGGGAGAAGGAGATCGCCAAAGAGAAAAAAAGCAGCAGTGGAAGGGGGCGTCAAACCGTCATGGAGTCATTCTTCAAGAGTGCCGCCCGCGCCGTTGGGAGTACCATTGGGAGACAGATCATCCGTGGTGTGCTGGGTTCCATCATGGGTGGGCGACGTTAATCACCTATCGGGCTGTGGGCCTCAGCGGTAGATCAGCAGCTCGCGGTTGTGCCGTACCCTGTCGATATCCTCGATGGAGACAGCCGCCGCCAGCTGCTCAATATACGCTTTAGGCAGGGCATGCTCACGGGCACCCTGTATCACATGCTCCTTATACCAGTGATAGGGTAAGAAGCTGGAGTCAATTCGAGTGGCACGATAGGTAAAGGCAGCCGCCCGCTCTCCACTGGGTAGACAGAGCTCTACAGAGGCCACTTCATAACCCGCACCCACCCCTTCAAATTGATCCAGAAGGGGTTGCTCCTGCTCTGCTATCTCATACAGCACCCCAATCACACAGTGACTGTTTTTGCCGGTTGGGAAAGCATCGCACTTACCCGATCCATCACGCCCCTGTTTATGCCATCGTAACGCATGACCCGACAGTGTAGCCTGCGAGACAGGCCTGGCTGTTTGAATCCGTTCACCCAGTCGACGGGTCGACATGTTTGAACCATAGGCAAAATAGTAGAGTCGTGTCATCGTTCAGCCATGGCCAGCTTGGCCCCCAGCGCTGCAAAGGCGACCGCGAAACTGCGCTGTAGATGAGCGACCACGCGAGGCGAGTGAATCACATAATCCCTGACCGTACCGGCAAACAGACCGTAGGCCATGAACACCACCAGCGTAATCAGCATAAAGATGGCACTCAACAGGCTCAGATCAACGATAGGGGTTGTCGAACCCATCGGTACAAACTGCGGCAGAAAGGCGATAAAGAAGAGGGAGAGCTTCGGGTTCAGTATATTGATGAGAAACCCTTTCACAGCGATATTCAGAAACCCAACCCGGCAACGTTGCTTATCAATGGCCAGATGACCGCTATCCCGCCACATGGACCAGGCGACATAGAGCAGATAGAGCGCGCCGAGGTACTTCAAGACCTGAAACGCCATGGCACTGAGATGCAAAATGGCCGATAGACCCAGGATACTCACCAGGAGATGGGGTAGCGCTCCGAAAGTACAGCCCACCGCCGCTGCCAGGCTGGCCCGATGCCCGACAAACAGCCCGGTTGAAATCGTATAGATCACGCCCGTTCCGGGTAACATGACGATGATTAGCGAGGTAATGAGAAACTCTGTGGTGAACATCAGGCCCATCCTGTGCCGGTAAATAGGTTCAGGTTAGCACATTCCCTAGTAAAAAATTCAGACACATCGATGAATTGACAAAACCGCGTCTAGTCCTTCTCCGAATCAATACTGGTCATCAACCCGGCCATGTAACGATCACCCACCACCGTTTCATCACTGATCAGCTCATCCAGCGTCTTCACAACCGCGTCTTCCAATTGGATATCACCCGCAGCCGCATTCTCCCGCATGTAGTCGATGTGCTTGGTGCCTGGGATGGGGACCAGGGTTTTATCCGCTTTTGCCAACAACCAGGCCAGCGCCAGTTGCGCCATGCTGCAGCCTTGTGCCTCGGCAATGGCGGCATAGGGTGTCAGGAGCTTCTGATTAATGGCAAAGGCTTCAGGCTCAAAGCGGGGACGGGCAACATTGGTGCGTATATCCCCCTCCTCCAGCTGAGTCACATCTGTTGCACAGCCGGTCAGAAACCCACGCCCCAGAGGAGAAAAAGGCACAAAGGTGACACCCAGTTCTCTACAGGTTGCCAACATCTGCCGCTCGGGCGTCCTGGCCCAGAGGGAGTATTCAGACTGGACAGCCGTCACAGGATGAACCGCATGAGCACGACGCAGGGTGGCACTGGATACCTCAGACAACCCTATCGTACGGATCTTGCCCTCTGCGACCAGATCAGCCAGCGCACCCACACTCTCTTCAATCGGCACTTTCGGATCCAGTCGGTGCAAGTAATAGAGATCTATCACATCGGTCTGCAAGCGTTGCAGACTGAGTTCACAAGTCTGTTTCACCGTCTCGGGACAACCATCAACACCCAGGGTGCCGTCATCACCCCGATAGATGCCACACTTACTCGCCAGGGTGTATTCACTACGGCGATGACTCAGGGCGCGCCCGATAAGGCGCTCATTATGTCCCATGCCATACATGGCCGCCGTATCAAGAAAGGTATAACCCACATCCAGGGCTTCCTGTAGCAGCCGTTCGGATATCGCATCATCGGCGGTGCCATAACCCCAGGACATACTCATGCAGCCCAATCCCAGTGCAGAGACCTGAAACGGCCCGATCATTCGTGTGTGCATACCCGTTCTCCCGCTATATTCTTCCGACTTAACGTCCCCACTCTACTCAATCTCTGTTTCCGTGGCTATTAACCAGAAAGAGCCTGTTGTTAATAACAGCGCTTCCCATACAAAGTATTTATAGCCTCGACAGCCCCTGCTACAGCTCAGGCCAATGCTCAAATGGTCACACATTCATAACAGATCATCATTAGTGAAATAAATACCAACAGCGCCCGGTCTTGTTAAGTGCCCATTGGCAAAACTAATTGAAACCATCAAATATTGAACTCGGAGGAGTCCAGATGAAAAAATCAACCAGTGTACTTGTGGCATCGGCTATCACGACCGCTTTGGCCATGGCGCCGATGACCGGTGTACATGCCGATACTGAAAAAGAGAAATGTTATGGCGTAGCCAAGGCCGGCAAGAATGATTGTAAGGCCGGCCCTGGAACCAGCTGTGCCGGCTCATCCACCGTTGATGGCCAGGGAAACGCCTGGATGCTGGTACTGAAAGGCAGCTGTGAAAAGATTGTAGGCGGTAGCCTGGCTGAGAAAGGCTGATAGATTAATGGATGAGGCGATAACATCGCTGCATTCGGCACCGGCCCGGGTCCCTTCAAGGGCCGGGGCCGGGCTCAAGGCAGTCCACTATCAGACCATTATTGATGAACAACCGGATATCGGCTGGTTTGAGATCCATCCTGAGAACTATATGGGTCAGGGTGGTGCACCACTCCGCTACCTGGAACGTATTAGATCAGACTATCCGATCTCCATGCACAGCGTTGGTACCTCATTGGGTAGCCATCAACCCCTGGATACAAACCACCTGAATGAACTGAAGAGACTGGTTGATCGTTTTCAGCCGGGACTGGTTTCAGAGCATTTGTCCTGGAGTCATGGCTATGAGTGGTATACCAACGACCTGATCCCATTACTCTACACAGAAGAGTCATTGAAACTCGTCGTAACCCATATTCAACAAGTGCAGGAGACGCTACAAAGAAAAATACTGATTGAAAATCCGTCGTCCTATCTCCAATTCAAGCAGAGCGAAATACCCGAACAGGCGTTCTTGGTTGAAGCGATTAAACGCAGCGGTGCAGGTCTGTTACTGGATGTGAATAATGTGTTTGTCTCTTGTAAAAATCATGGCTGGGATATCGAAACGTACCTGGCACCCATCACCCAAGAGATGGTCGGTGAAATACATCTGGCCGGCCATGCCATTCAATCACTGGGTGATCAGGAACTACTCATTGATGATCACGGCTCACCTGTCTGCACAGCCGTCTGGGAGCTTTATCGCCACTGTATAGACCGACTGGGTGACATACCCACCCTGATAGAAAGGGATAGCAATATCCCGAGTTTTGATGAACTTCAACAAGAGGTTCAGTTTGCCGAGCAGTATCTGAACAGCTACCGGGAGATGAGTCATGTCACCACTGGCTGAATTACAACAGGCCTTTTGCGATGCCCTGTTATCTCCTGAAGTACCTGCTGAATCCCTTCTCAACGAACTGGTGGATGATGGCCTGGCACTGCAACGCTTCAATGTCTATCGAAACAATTTCATTGTTCTGAATGGTGATGCCCTGGCCGATATGTATCCGGTCATTAAGCGACTTATCGGTGAAGAGGCGTTCCGCGCTCTGGCATCGGCCTATGTTCGCCTGCACCCGCCACAGGAACGGGCACTGTTACTCTATGGCGCACAGTTCCCCCCGTTTCTTGAATCTATTCCGGAGCTGTCTGGATTACCTTACCTTTCGGCTGTCGCACGTATTGAGTACGCCTGGACTGAGAGTTATCACGCCGAAGACTCTGCTGTGCTATCTGAACAGCAGGTGAGCACAGTACCAACGGAGGCATTAGGGTCATGTCAGTTGCTACCGCATCCGACACTGCACCTTATCCATTCTGACTACCCTGTACATGCGATCTGGCAAGCCAATCAGGCGGACGATTGCAACCAGGTGATTTCACTTGACCAGGGCGAATCCCATGTCGTGATTCTACGACCTGACATTGATGTTGAAGTCAGAGAGGTGAGCCGGGGCGCTTTCCACTTTCTCAAACGGCTGCAGTTGGGTGAAAGCATCGACCGGGCGTATGAAGCAGCCAGCCAGCAGGATAACTCGTTTGATCCTGGTAGCTTTCTAACCGAACACCTGTTCGATGGCACCTTTTATAAGATAAAGCCATCGGCATGAGTACTCAATAAAAAGAGAAGAGGCAACCCATAATGAAAACACTGATACTCAAATTCGAATCCCTGTTTGACTGGCTGGGCCAACTGATACCGGCGTCGCTACTGGGTGTTGTTGCCCGCCTGGCAATTGCCTACACTTTTTTTGCATCCGGCAGAACCAAAGTCACTGGCCTGATTGATGTTACGGATACCACCCTGTTTCTATTCAAGGAAGAGTATGCGGTGCCTGTTATTCCACCGAATATCGCTGCCTATATGGCTACCTATGCCGAGCACTTTTTTCCTATCTTGCTGGTACTGGGACTGTTCACCCGCTTTGCCGCACTGTCGCTGCTGATTATGACGCTAGTGATACAACTCTTTGTCTATCCGGATGCCTGGAATGTCCATGTCTGGTGGGCGATAGCTCTGCTCTATCTGATCAAGTACGGTGCAGGTAAGGCGTCTTTGGATCACATCATCAAAGAAAGCGTTGACCGATAACAACAAGGAAAGAATGGTTTCGTAATGCGCCTCTTCTTTACTGCACTAACTACTGAGAAGGGAATAGCTTTTGGAGTGCAGTTGGGTAGCCAATGCTGTATCCCTGCGCATAATCCACCTGAAGTTCTGCCAGTACGTTGAGGATCGCCTCACTCTCCACATATTCGGCAATAACTTGTTTATTCATGTGATGGGCTACTTCAGTGATTGACTTCACCATGGCCCGACTCACCTTATCGGTATCCAGATCCTTTACAAAGATGCCATCAATCTTCACAACATCAACCGGAAACTCTTTCAGATAAGAGTAAGAAGCATAACCTGATCCAAAGTCATCCAGATAAAACTGGCATCCCATTCCCTTCACCTCATCCATCAATCTCCTCGCCTGATCCATCTGGCTCACCATAGCGGTTTCCGTAATTTCAAATGCCAGCAGCTCAGGAGGTATAGGAGAATTCGACACTTGCTCCCTGAGAAAAGGAATCAGGGTTTCATCTGTCATTGATTGTCCGGAGAGATTAATACTGAAAGCCCCCAGCTCCGATGGATTACGGTCGCCTAGCATGCTCCTGGCCCAGTTAAAAAAACGCTGCACTACCCAACGATCTACGGCACGCATGCGCTCATACTGTTCCGCCGCCAAAATAAATTCATAGGGGCTGCTAGGTTCATTAACATCATCCAGCCGTCGCAATAAAATTTCATGATGAATCGACAAACCTTCATCCTGAAAGACTGGTCGTATCAACTGCCCATGTAACTCCAGGCGATTCTCTTCAAGTGCTTTCTCAATCAGTGGGACCGATTGGGCCAATCGTTTTTTCTGGGCAAACACTTCACCTTCATGCTGATAACAGCAACACCGGTTTCGTCCCTCTTTCTTGGCTTCTGCACAGGCAGAGTGGGCCGCATGATTAACCTCATCCGTATGACCTGCACCACTCTCTATTTCAGTAAGACCAATACTTACAGTTACGGATATCTGCTGCCCTGCCCACTCAAAGCGGAAATTTTCAATCGCTATTCGCAGACTTTCCGCAATCGAATAACCCCGCTCCAGGGTGCACTGTTCCAGCAGGATACTGAACTCATTATCACCGGTGCGCGATACGGCACCCGGATGGCTAATCAGGCTACTACAGATCCCCGCCAGCCGCGCCAAAAACTGATCCCCTCCTTCCATACCACAGAGGTCATTGATGAGTGTGAATTTATCCACATCCATACAGATCAGAAGATGGCGACTGCCGGCCTTCTCCTGACTGGTAAGCAGATGATTAAGGTCTCGCTGAAAGGCGCGGCGATTTTTCAGGCCCGTAACAGTGTCCTGATCACTCTCCTCCCGCATGCGACCAAAACCTTCCTTGAGGGCACGCTCTACCGCCCGTTCCACCATCGGTAGACCATGATCCTCAATGATGGCGATCTGGTTGACTTGTATGCGATTCAGTAATTCTGCCCGTTGATAATCGAGTGCTTTAACACCACTGCCATCGACAAATACAAAACGGGTCTTCGCCTCATCACACCAGGCAAGGCTGAGCATTCGGGTTCGACCATTCGGCTGTCTCTCCGTTACCCAGTCCTCTTTTTCCAGTCTATTCAATTGACGTACATGTTGTGGATCAGCCTTATCAGATACCGCTTCAGCAGGCTGACTCAAGGCGGTGTTCGGTATCAACTGATCAAAATAGCCCTTGGAGATATCGACACGTTTTTGATTGTATTCAGCATAGCGCTTGCTGCCTTTTTCCAGACATTGGCCTATGCGTTGAACAAGCGCATTACCTTTATCCTTAAATACCGGATAGGCGTTAAAACCACTATGTAATACTTTACTGACCTTGTTCCATTTCTCGGGTGACAACGACACCTGTCTGGTGCCGGTCTGAAAGGCCCTGTTCAATAACACCAGCACCTGCTGATAGTGCTTCAGATACTTGGCTTCACTACTCTCCAGGCGGTTTGCTTGCACTAACAGGCCGACCCACCCCAGACGCAGGAGTTGATCAATCAGTGTCGATATTGAACCTTTCAGCTCCTGCTCAAGAAACTGCCGGACCTTTTGGCTCGCCGAGGTCTGCTGTTGTTCCGCCTGACAGCCAGACAGCACCAGGTCCAGATTGGTGTTGAAGGTGTTCTTACACTCCGCCAGTAGGCCGGATATATCCTGTGATACCGCGTTGAGATCAGCCTTGCCGCCGGACGCTTCCAGTGAGTTGAGCACAGACTCCAGTTTCTTATGCTCTTTCTTTGCGATAGCCGACCCTTCATTGTCCGACATAAACAGGGCCAACTGATCCAGATTATCCAGCAGCTCACGAGAGCTATGCGTGGGATCATTCAGTACATCAGGATCTTGAATAGCCGCTTTGGCCAATGGCAACTGAACCTGACGCAGTATTTTACGGGTCGTGACATTATGGCGTGGGTCCTGCTGCGACATCTGCAACAGCTGCTCTGTCGCTTCGATAATCTGCCGACTCTCGGGCGATAAGGCTACCCCGCCGTTTTTTCCGGCGTGCCCACCCAGCGATTGCGCAATACGATCCGTCAGGCGACGTTGATCACCCTGCACCATATCATCCAATGCATGGGTGACGGCGGCATTGCTGGAGACCTGACTCGCGGGTGCTTCGCCGCGCTGATCGGATGCCGTCTTGTCACTAAAATAACCGGAGAGGGTTTCAATCAAGGTCTGGGGTTTAGGCCGAGCCTGAATCGGCGGCTCTACAACCGGCTCAGCGGCTACAACATCCGTTGCCCGTTTGGTTCGACTCGTAGAGACAGCCAACCCCTGCTGCTCCAGGGATTGGTATACCGGGTGATACAGTTGATCAATGCCGGCCAATACCTGCTCAGCGAAAACCGTATAGGCTGTGCGTCTCGCATCGACAGAGATACTGAGCGGGTCAAGACTCTTTTTAAATGACCACAGCAGACGATAGGGTGACAGTGGATTGTTATCATTGCTGACCGGGGATTTTGCCAAAAAGGCTATGGATTGCGAGAGATTGTGCAGTGTACTGGCCAGATTCCCCTCCATTCGGCGGGAAAGACCTACAACCGCAGCCCACTCATCAAACTCATCTTCATCAACCAGCTCCAGACTCTGATTGGCAAAATCGACGACATCAGGCGTCTCAGAGGCACACTGCAACTGCTCCCAGCTACGTGACACCTGGGATAAAAAACGCTGCTTTACATGCTGCTCTTCATCATGAAATAGCCGACGGGCATGTCGAAGATCAGGCTGTTGCTGTTGACTGGCATGGTCTTCCTGGTCCAGCAGTGCCTCTTCCAACTGGGTAAAATAGCCCCCAATACGCCCCGTCAGATAGGTATCCAGTTCTGTGGCCATCTGGGTGAGGGGTTGGCTCTCCTGGCTCTGTTTTTGCAAACTGGCCCGAACCTTACTTTTCCTCTCCACCATAGCGAGATGAGACAGATAGCTCTGCACAGCGGGATCAGGAGACATAAAGGCTACGCCCACCCCATCCTGCGACTCAAAGGCAAAGCGAACCGGCACATTATATTTTATCTTCTCAGCCGACTGTTCCAACAATTGAACTTCAGCATGAAAATGGGCTTGAGTGGGTTGTTCCTGATTACGCCTTATCTGTTTCAGCGCAGCATTATCAATGGCCAGATAGAGTCCACCTTCAGAGTAGTTACCAATCTGGCAATCGGCCTGCACTGTCCCGTTCACCACCAGCTTGGCCGGATGGCTGATCAGAAAGCGTTTGTACCTGCGTCGATTCTGGCTCAAGGAATAGTCCCTTATATATTTCTTCCTTAATAGAACGGCTTTTGGTAAAAAATCTTTAGTATTTATCAATCTGAACTAATGACTTTAATTCAGGGCGAACGTTGACGCCATCTGCGTTTGATCAGTATCAGCATGACAAGTCTGACCGATTACTCCAGACAGGGGGCGACCGGAGTATCCAGCGAATAGAGAAACGCTTCTTCCGGCATCGGCCGGGCAAAGAGATAACCCTGAGCAATATGACACCCCTCGGTCAGCAGAAAATCACGCTGTATCTCGGTTTCCACCCCCTCCGCAGTGACCGCCAGTTGCAGGCTCTTTGCAAGACTGATGACGGCCCGGGTGATGGCAATATCATTTTCATCCTCTGGAATATCCTGGACAAAACTACGATCAATCTTCAGCCGATCAATCGGCAATCGTTTCAGATAACTCAGGGAAGAGTAGCCGGTACCAAAATCATCAATCGCTATACTGACACCATAATCACGCAGTCGTCGTAATGACTGGGCCGCCAACTCGAACTCACCCAAAAACAACCCTTCAGTTACTTCAAGCTCAAGATAGGCCGGGTCGTATCCCGTCTCATTGATTAATGCGATGACCTTATCCGCATAATCCGGCTGTTGAAGCTCCACCGCTGATGCATTGATCGAGAGGACTTCACAATGATAGCCCCTATCACACCAGTTTTTCGCACGCATCATGGCGGTGCGTAAAATCCATTCCCCCAGTGGCACGATAAGTCCTAACTCTTCTGCAGCCGGGATGAACTTCATCGGTCCCAGCAGTCCCATATCGGGATGCTGCCAGCGCACCAACACCTCAGCACCATGAATCTTGCCGGACTGCATATTGATCTGTGGCTGATAGTAGAGTACGAACTCCTGCCGATCCAGACCATGCCGAATACTGCTTTCCAGTAGCACGCGTTCAAAGGCCACCGAGGTGAGCTCTTGGGTATAAAAGGCGTAGCCACATCGACCGGCATCTTTAGCTTTATACATGGCGGCATCGGCGTTGCGCATCAGCTCCTCTGAGGTAAAGCCATCTTGAGGATAGACGCTGATACCAATACTCGGCGTGATATAGAGCTGATGCTCACCAAACTCAAACTCTGCCTTGAAAGCACACAGAATCTTCTCCGCAATATTGACAACATCATGAGTGGACTCGATACCCTCCAACAAGATGGTGAACTCATCGCCGCCCGTACGGGCCACTGTATCGTCTGCCCGTACGGAGTGTATGAGTCGTGACCCGACCTCTTTAAGCAGGCTGTCACCCACCGTATGACCATGGCTGTCATTGATGTTTTTGAACCGATCAAGATCCATAAACAGCAACGCCATCTGCCCGCCGTGGCGAGCCGCATGATTAATAGCGTGCTGCAGTCGGGCATTAAATAACAACCGATTGGGCAACTCCGTGAGCGGATCATGGTGAGCCAGAAAATCAAGCTGCTTTTCAGACTGTTTGATATGAGAGATATCCGCAAACACGGCGACGTAGTTGGTTAACTTGCCCGCCTTGTTTTTTACCGCATTGATGGTTAGCCACTCGGGGAATATGGTGCCATCTTTACGTCGATTCCATATCTCTCCACACCACATCCCCGTATGAATCAGTGAAGACCACATGGTTTGATAAAAGGCTCGATCATGACGCCCGGATTTCCAGAGATTGGGCTTTTCACCCAATACTTCATCCCGACCAAAACCCAGGATATCGCTGAAGGCACGATTTACATCCAGAATATTGGCTTCGGCATCGGCAATCAACACGCCTTCCGAAGTGGCATCAAAGACGGTTCCTGCAAGTTGCAGTCTTTTCAGTTGTTTTTTTATTTCCTGATGTGACCGATCCAGCTCTGAGCGTGTTTCCACCTGTTCGGTTACATCATTAACGGCCGCCACGACACCCGTGATACGTCCACTGATATCGTACAGTGGAATATAATCCCCAGCGATATGGCAACTAGGCCCACCCTCTTTTCCCGGCAAGGTATCCTCGAAGCTGACCCGCTCACCCAGTAACACCTGATCAACTAATTTCAGATGCCGATCGACCAACTCGGGTGGAAGCACATCAGCAATGGTTTTACCCTCTATTTCTGAAACAGATAAGCCAAACGTGGTTTCATAAAACTGGTTAGCCAACAGGTATCGGTATTCACGATCACAGGCTGCGATCCACATCGGCGCAGCATCGATAACAGAGCGTAATAATGCACGGTTCTCTTCTAATTGCTCCTTGGTTAATAGTCGTTGTGTTACATCCTCAAAAACGGCTACAACCTCCCCTGTAGGGAGTCGATATACATAGTTTTCAACCCACAAATCCAGTGTACCGTCCTGATAATGTTTTTGAGGGAAGTGCTCAGGCTTACCGGTTTGGAATACACGCTTGAGTACCGGTAGCAAGCCCATTGACTCAATACCGGGAAAGATCTCTTTCACTGAATGGCCAATGATATCGTTCCTTGATATGTTCCCAATCCGTTCAGCTGACCGATTAAAATCCGAAAGAATAAAATCGCCTGTCACATCGTCCACTGAATAAATAGCAACACCATCACTCATATTGTCGAACAGTTCTCTGTACCGCTCCTCACTCGTCTTAACCTGCTGAGCAATCAATCGCTGTTCAGTAATATCACGTCCAACACCCCGGTAGCCCAGAAAGTTTTTGTTCTGATCAAACAGAGCACGACCACTCAAAGAGATGATGCGTTCATCGCCATCAGGCCTTCTCCAGGTCACTACAAAATTCTGAAAATCGGCTTTCCTCTCTAATATATTAAAATGGGCTGCCCATTCGGGGTCATTACTATCCGCCTGATCGCCATAAAACTCTTGCCGTGTCTTGCCCATGATCTCTTTAATGGGCACTCCTATGACCGATTCAACCTGCCCACTCAGGTAGGTACACTCCAAATCCGGCCCCATCTCCCAGAACCAGTCGGCCGCAATACCGGCAAAATCCCTGAAGCGTTGCTCACTCGCAGCCAGGCGTATGGCTGAACTGACCTCCTGACTATTTCGATTGGCCACACTCTCCATCAACAAGGCTAAAAGCTGCATACCATTATTCAAGGCTGCATGCAGCTCACGTGGAAGCCGCTCAAGATCCCCCTCAATGACTGCAAACTGACTATAGCGTTTGTGTGCCGTTCGAACTTCAATACAGGTATCAGAAAAGGGACCCACCACTGAGAGGGGTTTCAAGGTGATCCCCAACCCCATACCGTTGACACCCTCCACAAACAGCCGGGCCATCTGCTCGGTATCGTTAAGGCTGGAGAGGTGAGTCAGTAGCAGCAGTAGATCATGTGCTGTGTTCTGTCTGGGACTGTTAGAGGAATTGGGGGGCATTGATACGCAACCACTCCTCCGGCTTTTGATAATAGGGGTTCTCGGTAATGATGCCATTGGAGATGGCAAAGGGATGTGTACGCAGCACATTCATGATGGAAAGCCCATCAAACTTATTCAAGTTATACAGGCAGATGGAGATCCAGGGCTTACCGGGGATAAAGTAATTGAGCCGGGACTCATAGACCATCAGATGCTCAACACCGGGTATCGCATCCAGTGCCCAGGTCATCTCTGCGGTGGCACGTATATTCCGCCTTCCATTTGATTGGCTCTGTTGATAAAACGCGGAGAGGTTTTCATCCATCGAATGGGGTGAAAACTGCCCATCGGGGTAATAGATGGTTTTGGCATCGGCGACAGTGAACACCGTTTCATCAGCCAGATCAGTCGCTGTTTCCTCACCATAGCGCGACTGGTACTCTGTCAAGAACTCTTCCGGCTGCCGCTCAGTCGGGACATAGAGCTGCTGATCGCCATCTTTGTGTCCCTGATGAAGAAAGCCGTAAAGAATCTCATCACGCTCTTCTTCAGTATGATAGAGACCACAGATATGGGTACCCCAGTTGCAACTGCATCCATAAAAGCCCAGTTCCGTCTGTTCCTGGTCTGAAGTATGGATATGCATGCCAAGCTCCCTATCAAGTGCTATTTGCGTACGTTAACCGTTCGTTTAAAGACCACAAAGATGGATAAACCCTAGACTAAGTATAATCTAAAGCATGTAAGGGTCTATAGCGATCCCGAAAAATAAGGAAATAAATTAAATATTCGCAATTAATGACACTTTAAATATTAACCAGGCCTTATATAACCAAGTGAGTGGCGGCCACTCTATCAGTCATATCCCTAATAACAGCACAGCAGCAGGACAGGAATAAAGATAGCACGACAAAAACCTTCAAAATGGAAAGGTTATGTCGAGTATGCTTTACTCATCGTAGACACTTGCATTGCACATTAAGAGATTACTGCATGACTAAAATGCCCCCATGCAGAGTGCACTTTATGCAAAGGAGCCGCAGGGAACACACGAAGAAAGGGCAAACTGATACAAGATGTGGATACCCCTGATGAGGTGACTGTCATTGCCAAGAAGATTCTTGATTGGCTGGATCTCCCCTATTTTTATCAGGCGCAGGCGGTCTCTATCAGTGCTTCAATTGGAATTGCCTTCTTTGGTGGCAGTGAAAAAGATACAGAGGGGCTGATCATTAAAGCCGATCGCGCCATGTATCAAGCCAAATCAGAAGGGAAACGGACGATAAGAGTTTTGCAATAAACACCCCTCTCGCCGTGAAGGCGCCATCAACCACTGATCTGCAATAATTCTGCTCAAATCATAACGGGGCTTGGTATTGACCTACCAAACCCCGTTCTTCCCTCTGCCAAATGTGTTTTACAGGTTACAGGGTAAGCGCCTCTTTGGCTGGCATAAAGTCATAACCCAGATCATGGGCCACCGCCTCATAAGTGATGCGGCCTTTATGGACATTCAAGCCAGCCAGCAGATAGGGATCATCCGCCAATGCCTGAGGATAACCCTTATCAGCCAGTGCCAAAGCAAAGGGCAGGGTGGCGTTATTCAATGCAAAGGTAGAGGTACGGGCAACAGCACCCGGCATATTGGCAACGCAATAATGGACAATATTGTCAACAATGTAGGTGGGATCAGCATGGGTGGTGGCCTTTGATGTTTCAAAACAGCCACCCTGATCAATGGCCACATCCACCAATACCGATCCTGGCTTCATCCGTCCCAGCATCTCACGGGTCACCAGTTTGGGAGCGGCTGCTCCGGGCACCAGTACGGCACCGACAACCAGGTCAGCATTCAGTACATACGTCTCCAGGGCATCCTTGGTGGAGTAGATAGTATTGAGTCGACCACCGAACTGAAAATCCAGATCCGCCAGACGCTCAATAGAACGATCCAGCACGGTGACATGGGCCTCCAGACCCATTGCCATACGGATGGCATTGGTACCCACCACACCGCCACCAATAACCACCACATTGGCCGGTGCCACACCGGGTACGCCCCCCAGCAACAGACCGGCACCACCGTGGGATTTCTCCAGACACATCGCACCCGCCTGGATCGACATACGCCCCGCCACTTCAGACATCGGCACCAGCAAAGGCAATCCACCCCGCTTATCCGTGACCGTCTCATAGGCAATGGCTGTCACACCGGAAGCGACCAACAGTTCGGTCTGGGTGGGATCAGGTGCCAGATGCAGATAGGTAAAGAGCAACTGCCCCTCACGCAGCATCTTGCACTCATTGGGTTGCGGCTCTTTGAC
>JAPHUG010000124.1 GCA_026197195.1 Sedimenticola sp. | reverse complement strand
TCCAGGCTCAACGCTCCCCCACTTACCGAATGTGCAGGTGCCTTTCATTGGGAACCAGATCTTACCCTCCGTTTCACTATTATTTGGATCGATCGCGATAATAGACCTTCCCATCCTACGACCTTCGCTATTGCTCCAAGACACCTCAAACTTTTGATAACTATCAGAGATCATCGGAGGATCAATATCCGCTTGAGCATGGCCAATGACCATACAACTAACTGAAAAAGATACGGTAAAAAGTAAAAATGTTCGCTTTATCATCCCTCGCTCTCCCTCTCCAAAGTCCATAATTAGTCATTCAGGCATTTAACATCCCAGGCAGCTTACTTTGAACTACCGCGGGAGCCCCTTTCCACTGACTATCGTGGCAATCAACCTATAGCCTACCAGCCAACAATACTGGTGTTAGTGGTGACCGTATTAACAATCTAAGCAGTATGTTCTGCTCAAGCTGCTGCTTAAATTTAACAGGGGACCTGCTTGAAGGAAGGCGGGTAAACGGGTGTATTAAAGCATCCTGCCAAGAAGATATTCCCTGATCTCTCAGCAGGCTACCAGAGAATTAAAAGTAAAAGAACTTTTTTTGATGGATTTGAAACACGCCAGGTTGGGCCAAATAAATCTAAACAACAGACCTACTCAACCGGCCGCATCTGCTCCGGGCGCAACTTGGTGGTGAAGTAGTCATCACCGTCATCAACGTCAACCGCCTGTTCAGCTTGATCAACCAGGGGCTGTTCATAGTCGTTCCAGCCACGCAGCCCGGTCTTGAGTGAGGCTACATTGTTATAACCGAGTACTTGCAGTGAATTGGCGGCAAGCACACTGCGATAACCTGAACGGCAGACGACGACGATTTCACGATCACGGGCCTTGACCAGTTCAGGCTCGGTCTCTTCATAATCCCACTCACAAGCGGATTCGAGTATTCCGCGGGGGACATTCATCGAGCCGGGAATGTGCATGGCGGCAAACTCATCCGGTTCACGCACATCGACAATCAATAGATCAGGATTGGCCAGTTGGCGCTCTTCCAGATCCCACGGCATGATCTCTTTAACATCCGTCAGACATCTACGGATCAATTCAATAAATCGCATCATAGTGAGTATTCCTGTTACTGCTTGGGTTTACCTTGATGAGGTTACTGGTCTCTGGAACAGAGCGCCTGTTCGACAGCGATGACGGCCGCTTCTACCCGCGAATGCACATTGAGTTTGCGCAGAATTGATTTCACATGCAGTTTTACAGTGCCATCAGAGATACCGAGATTGCGGGCAATCACCTTATTGCTCTGGCCATCGGCCAACAGACAGAGGATCTCGCCCTCTCGTGGGGTGAGATCTGCAAAGATATCACGGGTGGTGGTCTCTTGTGTTTCACCCTGCACAGCTTTGGCAAGAACGCCCATCAACTCCGGAGCAACAATGGTGGCACCACCGACAATGGCACGCAGGGCATTGATCAGCTCATCCGGCTCCATATCTTTCAGTAGGTATCCCTGCGCGCCACCCTGCAGGGAGTTGATGACATCACTCTCTTCCCGGCTGGTCGTGAGCATGGCAATCGGCATGGTGAGTCCTTTTGCACGCAGCACATGAAGAACTTCGATACCGCTCATATCCGGCATGCGCATATCCAGCAGAACCACATCCGGTTTTTCAGCCTCTGCCAGCGCTATCCCCTCTTCACAGTTTCCAAAAGCACCAATGACATTGATCCCCCGGCGCTGCAGCAGCTCCTGGAGTCCGATACGAAACAGGGCGTGATCATCGATTAGCAGGATACGCATTAACGGGTCTCTTTTTGCTCACTCTTGCGGGGATTCATCCCGGGATTGTAGGTTAATTCCACCCGGGTACCTTCACCGGGTTCACTCTCGATCTTGATCTCCGCACCGACCCTTCTGGCGCGCTCTTCCATTATCGAGAGACCGATATGTTCACCCGGATTACCGGGTGGGCGCACATTATCAAAACCCACGCCATCATCTTCCACCAGCAAGCGGTATTCGCCCTCTGGATTGCAGGTCAACAGCACCCGAACGGTGTGGGCCTTGGCATGTTTGCGGATATTCGCCAGGCTCTCCTGAACAATACGCAGCAACTGCATCTCTTCACTGGCGCCCATATTGACCTGACGGCAGCCGGATTGGAAGAAGATCGAGACCCCCGTGTCCTGTTTGAACCGCTGCGTCATTTTCTCCAGAGCGAGAATCAGTCCGCGCTGATCGACCGGTGCCAGAAAGCTGTTGAGCAGTTCACGCAGCTCGGTATGCGCCTCATCCAGCCCGTTCTTGATACGCTCCAATTCGGCACGACCAGGAGAAGGGTTGACGGTCTCCTGCTCCAGTGTCTCATCCAGCATGCGTACTTGAAAACGGAGACTGGCCAGGGTTTGGGCCAGTGAATCATGCAGTTCATGCGCCAGCGCCGTTCGCTCTTCGATAATAGAGAGCCGTCTCGCCTCTTCATCAGAACGGTGTTTGGCAATGGCGATACCCAGATGACTGCCAATGGTGGCGAGCAGATCTAGTACCTCTTCCCGCCCTTCCAGGGCCGGCTTTTTGATGTAGATCCGGTACAGACCCAGTACATCGCCATGGAACTTCAGCGGTACCGTGATCTGTTCCAGTTCATCACCGCTGTACATGTGACGGCTGTTTCGCTTCGAACACAACGCGGCATCATGCTCACACAGTACATCACCGCTGGAGAGCGTCTTTCCACACTGGCAAAGCGCCACGGGTAACTGCTCACTCTCCGTCAACAACCTGTCATCCGGCCCGATGCTGCCTACCAGCCTCATCAATCCTTCCGGGGTGGTGAGCTGTACGGTGGCACTGACGCCATGGGCCATCTCCTTCAGTATACGCAGAAAGCGCATCAACAGATCATCCATGTCATCGATCTGATTAATGCTGGCGGCAACATCATAGAGTGCCTTGAGGCCGGTGGTCTGTTGCGCCAGTCGGCGGGTCTGCCGTGCGACCCGGTTATCCATATCCTCGTAGAGATCGATCAACTCACTGCTGAGGCTGTCCAGGTCCCTTGCCAGCGGGCCTAACACCCCAACATCATCAAATATCAGGGTCGTCCAGGGTTCCCCCTGACAGACATCCCCCACCGCACGCTCCAGTTGTACCAGGGGTGCCAGCAGGCGATTTCGCAACCGATTCACACCCAATACAAACGCACCCATTGCAATCAGCAGGGAGATGAGAAACAGAATGCCAATGGAGCCGGCCTCGCCCCCCTGCACAAACCAGAACACCAACAGGAGATTGAACAGCAGGGTCACGGCCAGCGTAATCAGCGGCCCGATCAGGCGTGCCGCCACCAGCACCTGGAGATAGGGATAGCGGCCAGCAATAGTCAGCAACAGACCACCCGCCTCCGGCGGCGCGGAGGAACGAGTCAGCTTTTCATCGTTCGTCAGGGCCTTGCTCATTGCTTACCTAATCCGGATGCGAGGAGTGATGAAAGTTCGATCTGTATTCGTAATTGCTAATTTACCATGAAACCACCGAATGTACGAAATAGGCTGATAAATGGGTTAACCCTGGCCGACAGGTTCACAGATAGCGGCGATCGCCCGGAGCTGTCGCTCTCGCAGTTCCCGCCCCAACGCTGCACCCTGAAAACCCTCGGCATTGAGCACGGCGGGAGAGATAGCCTCTTTTGCCTGGTTGGCCTGGGTTAACCAAGCGGATAAGCCTTCCTCCAGGTCTGGCCAGAGTATTTCTGCCAGCAACAGCAGTCGGGCAAGCCGTTCCGGGTGCTGTTGCGCCCGGCTCCTGATCAGCAGATCCAGGGTCGCAGCCGCCTCCTGTTGGGCCGCCAGAGGAAAGAAGCGTGCAGCCCCCTGCAGCAGGTCAAGTAGATCCAGATAGTCCCGTTTAACAGGCAGGCTACGGGTCAGCCAGCGGCTTCCCCCCGGCCCCTGACAGATACCATAAAACAGCGCCACAAAGCGCACCATCGGTTCCGCATCACGAGCCACTGCCCGTTTCAGCGCCTTAATCGGGGCGCTCAGCGGCTGATCACCATGGGGTTGTTCTTTCCCCATCGCCTCGGCCAGTTTCGGCAGCAAGGTCACCAAAGCACCACAGCGGTGAAGGGTCTCAAAAAAACGCCAGGGTTCCGGCTCGGACAGGGCAGAGGCCATCTCCTGCCAGACCCGTTCCCGTTTCAGTGTGGTCAGCTCATCCGTGCTCGCCATCTGTTTCATCAGCCGGAAGGTCTCATGAGAGAGGCTGAATCCGTACTTGGAGAAGCGGGCGATAAACCGGGCACCCCGCAGTAACCGCACCGGGTCTTCCTCAAAGGCGGGGGTGATGTGTCGAAGACGGCGCTGCTCAATATCTTCCAAGCCACCGACCCGATCAATCAGCTCACCCTGCTCATCCTCCACCAGGGCATTGATGGTAAAATCGCGCCGCTGCAAGTCTTCATCCAGGGTGACATCGGAGCCATATTCCACACTGAAGCCTTTGTAACCCGGTGCGGTCTTGGTTTCGCGGCGGGCCAGGGCATACTCTTCACCCGTTTCCGGATGAATAAAGACAGGAAACAGGCTGTCCGCCTTGGCATAACCCAGCGCCAGCATCTCATCCTCCGTGGCACCCACGACCAGCCAATCCCGGTCTTTCACAGGAATATTTAACAAGCGATCCCGTACGGCACCACCGACCAGGTATATTTTCATGCGGCCACTCCCTGTCGGGCGGCCTGTGGCCGTGAAAAGGGTCGATCCTGCCAAGTATTCATATCGTCTGCTCCAGTTGCATCTCTCGCTCCTCTTGTTGCAACAGCCACATGTCACGATAGGCCCCACCCTGCGCCAGCAGTTGTCGGTGGTTGCCCTGCTCGATGATCCCTCCACCATCCATGACCAGTATCTGATCCGCATCCACAACGGTTGAGAGCCG
The DNA here is from genome assembly GCA_026197195.1 of Sedimenticola sp. Classification (GTDB taxonomy): domain Bacteria; phylum Pseudomonadota; class Gammaproteobacteria; order Chromatiales; family Chromatiaceae; genus Sedimenticola. Next base: position 1,445 of record JAPHUG010000124.1, on the reverse strand, counting down.
ATGGGCAATGACCAGTGTGGTGTGGTTCTCTGCCACCTCCTGCATGGTTTCAAGGATCGCCTGTTCTGTCTTTGAATCGAGTGATGAGGTGGCCTCATCAAATACCAGGATCCGGGGGTTCTTGAGAATGGCTCGGGCAATGGCAATGCGCTGCTTCTCTCCACCCGAAAGCTTCAGTCCTCGTTCACCCACCACCGTCTGATAACCCTGGGGCAGCGATTCAATAAAGTCACGGATATGGGCCATTCCGGCGGCCGCTTCAATCTCTTCCTGGCTGGCATCCGTTCGTCCATAAGCCAGATTGTAGTAGATGGTGTTATTGAACAGCACCGTATCCTGCGGCACCACGCCAATCACCTGCCGCAGGCTCTCCTGGCTCACTTCCCGCAGATCTTGCCCGTCAATCAGAACGGCCCCAGCGGTGACATCGTAAAAACGGAACAACAGACGGGCGAGGGTCGACTTTCCCGCGCCGCTGTGCCCCACCACCGCCAGCTTCTGACCGGGGCGGATGGTAAAGTCCACATCCCGTAAGATGGTTCGCTCCGGGACATAAGAGAAACCGACATGGCTGAATGTCACCTCACCCTGTTTGAGTACCAAGGCCGGCGCATTCGGTCGATCCTGTATCTCAGGCTCCTGTTCCATCAGTTTAAAAATCAGGTCCATATCCGCCAGGGAATATTTGATCTGGCGATAGACCATACCGAGGAAATTAAGCGGTATAAAAAGTTGCAGCAGAAAGGCATTAACCAACACCAGATCACCGATCGACATGCTGCCGTCAACTACGCCCCCGGCAGCAAAAAACATAATGGCGGTGACACCCAGTCCAATGATGGCACCCTGACCGAAATTGAGCATGGACATGGAGCTCTGGCTTTTTACGGCCGCCTCTTCCCACTCATTCAGGGTGCTGTCAAACCGTTCCAGCTCCAACTGCTCATTACCAAAATACTTGACGGTCTCATAGTTGATGAGACTGTCTATTGCCCGTGAGTTGGACTGAGACTCCAGACGATTCATGGTGTGACGATAATCCATACGCCATTCAGTAACCGCAAAGGTAAAGGCGATATAAATAGCCACGGTACCGAAGGTGACCAGGGTAAAGATCAGGTCGTAGTTTGAGAGCAGTATCATCGCTACCAGCGTGAACTCCACCACCATGGGAATGATACTGAAGACCATGTAATTGAGGATGGAACTGACACTGCGGGTACCGCGATCCAGATCCCGGCTGATCGCTCCAGTCTGTCGCCCCAGATGGAAGCTCAGAGAGAGACGATGCAGGTGAGTCATCACCTCGGTCGCCAACCGGCGCATGGCGTGATAGCGAACCCGTGCGAAAACCACATCCCGCAATTCGTTGAACAGGGTGCTGCTGATCCGCAAGGCTCCATAGGCCAGTAACAGGGCAACCGGCAGCACCAGCAGGGTCTCGC
>JAPHUG010000046.1 GCA_026197195.1 Sedimenticola sp. | reverse complement strand
CGGTTGCCAGCGAATGGCGTTGGCATACTTGGCATCCCGCACACATTGATCACGCACCTTCTTGGCGGTCTTGAGAAAATCATTGTTATAGATCAGCGTGCTCTCGATCTGATCCGGATAATAGACATCCTTGGGGATTGGGGCATTACGGGTGGAGACTTGAGTAAAGAAGGTGCGATAGAAATCGATAAATCCTTTAAGGATGGCATCGTATTCCCGCCAGAAATGGATACTTTTCAGTACATCCACACCACCCTGTACTTCCCAGCTGGGTAAGCCCTGCGGATAACCCGTGAGTTCAATACGGCAGGTGCCATCGGTAATCGGTTTGAGAATTTCCAGTTCAAGCTGTGAGAAAAACTCATAATAGACATCGTGCATATAGGCCTGAAACAGGCTGTGTTGACCACCATCCGTCAGGTTGGGATTCTTTTCATCGGCAAACTGGGCATCCCGTATCTGCTGCTTATCAAACACAATAAAATGATTGTGCAGCATACGAATACTCGGCACCCCGGGAGAGGTCAATGGCCAGGTCGCATCCAGGCTCGCCTCGCCGGCCAGGATCAATGCTTCGTCCGGGTCCGGGTACTGTTCCAGCATGTACTCGATCAACACCTGATTCATCCGATTCCAGACATGTCGAACATGCTTGGGGACCTGGGTTCGACGCACCGGTCTGCCCAATGGATCAAGAATACAGTTAGAGGTGTTGTAAATGATGGAAGCATCAAACTCATTACTGTGGCCGAGTGCCTTGCGATAAAGCAGCAGGTTTTCAGGATTCATCAACAAGCCGTTGTTATGCACCAGATCATTGAGATTTTCAGTGCTGTTGAAAAACTCGTTGGGCATCATCCCCTCCGGCACCTCCAGGGGTATGGGACGAAACGGTGTTTGAATCTCGCGGGGACCTGACTGCATATCCTGAACCTCAGACACAATATTTTGTTTATATCGACATAAGATATTGAAATACCTGATAATTCAATCAGGTACAGGCATCATAAAGTAACCCGAGATATAAGCAAACATTAATGTTTTCAGCGGCTATGCATACGTCTCAATAGTTCACATTTAGCGCCGTGCAGAGATAACGCATTAGGAGGTCTGTTTTCTGAAAATCCTTCACAACAGACGCGGTAAAACGCTTACCGTGAATAGAATCGGCGCTGATGGATTTAATGGCGATGAAATCCTTCCTTTTCAGGTCATCTATCAGCGGATGGTCAGCATTGAAGCCTCTTGGTGGCCGTTTCAATGAATCTCCTTGCAACTGAAACTGTTTAGCGAAAGTACCACTCTGTACCGCTTTTTTCCAAGCGGCAGGATTGTCATCAATAAAGGTGCGAATATCATTCAGCACCTTGGATTCTGGATGCCAGATACCCGCTCCCACGAAACAGCCATCCGGTTCAATATGGACATAGAAACCTGGGGCATGCACATCCTTGCCGAATTCATGGCGAAACTGAATGCCGATGTTCGTTTTGTAGGGTGTTTTATCTTTGGCGAAGCGGGTATCCCGATAGACCCGCATCAGTGATCCACCGACCTTTTTTGGTATGGCACGAAAGTGGGGGGAGATTTCGGCCAGTCCTGGACCGACCGATTCAATAAAGGCCAAGGCAGGCTCTCTTATCAAGGCCTCATAGCGGGATTTATTATCGTTGAACCACGCCTTGTTGTTATTGGCCTTTAATGCCTGAAGAAAAGGCAGTGTACCTTCAGGAAATCCCTCAAAAACCGCCATCATGGCCTCCGTTTAGCTGACTCGAATCTTCCACTCACTCTAGCGTTCAGATCAAAAACCCGCCACCCAGATCATTACGGGCAAGGTAACGGCAGATGCAATCACCTGCACGGTAATCAGATTCGCCATCAAGGGTGCATCACCACCCATCTGGCGTGCCAAGATATAGGAGGTTGCAGCGGTAGGAACCGCCGCTGCAATCACCGCCACGGTACGGGGCATCCCCTCGATATCAAACAACCAGGCACCTGCAAACATCAGCAACGGCATGCCCAACAAACGGATAGCCGCACCAAACGAGACCAGCAGGCGATGATCCAGAACCAGTGAAAAACGCAGACCGGCACCAACCGTCAGCAGCCCCAAACCGAGCGCACCGCCCCCCAAAATATCAAACAGCGAATAGATTTGTGACGGCAGGCCAATCCCGGTCAAGTTAAGTGCGGCACCGATAACACAGGCGATGATGAACGGATTTTGCAACAGTTTATGCAAGACATCCTTCAGGCTGCTGTCACCCTCGGTAAAGCGCGCCAGCACAGCCACATTGATCACATTTAACGGCGGAATAATCACCGCCATGATGATCGCCATATAGGCCACACCTTCATCACCATAGAGTAGTCCGACGATCGACAGGGCGATAAACCCATGCCAGCGGGTCGCCCCCTGAAACAGACTGGTAAAGGCGGGGCCATTGATAGCCAGCCAGCGCTTCATCAGCGGCTGGAACATTAACAGCAACAGACTCATGCCAAAGATGGCAAACAGGACCATGGCAGAAAACATCAACAGCTCTGTCGAGGCGATCTTGGCCGTGGCCAGTGTCTTGATCAACAGTGCGGGGAAAAGGACAAAATAGCAGAGGTTTTCAAACCCGAGCCAGCTCTCATCACTAAATAGCGAAGTTCGGCGTAACAACATCCCGAGAAGGATGATGGCAATCACCGGGATGAGTGCGTCAAAGACAGCGATCATGGCTCTGGCAGTTCCTGTGAAGCAAAAAACCCAGCCGGGGGATGGGCTGGGCCGGGGTGTTATCTTATGCGAAACAGCAGGGGCTCACAATTGACAAAAGGAGACCGCCTTCAATCTCCTGAGCGAAAAAAAGCTCGCCCTAATTAAAGGGGTGAACCGCGTCCATTGGTCGGACAGCTACCGTTATTCGTAGCGCAGGGTGTAGGGCCTGGCAATTCCGCACTACCAATCCGCATAAACGGACCTTCCGCTTCAGCCCAGACCACTTCATGGGGAGGAATCTCTTCTGACGGAAAGGGAATCAACTGACCCCGCACACCGTCATTTTCAAGCACCTGGTAGGTTTCACCGAACAGTTCAACAATATCACCCGGTTCAAAATCACTCTTATATGCGGTCATTACCCTGTTTCCTCTCTGCGGCCAACCTCGATTAATTTACCCCTATTTTAGTATCTTTTGCAACTATATGAACTCTAATGCCGCCTCAAATTGGCATAAAGACCGCCGAAGCGACGGATTGAATAATGGTCTTTATCCGGCGGTTACTGCTCTGGGCAACGACCCGGGCCATACTGTCCTGCAAGGCGATCAACTTGCCAAACAGCCGCTCATAACTCAGGTTATTGACCGGCCCCTCCGTGGCATTACTGATCAGAAAAAGCTGCCCATCACTGTCACGGTCATGACTCAGTTTCCATACTGCGATCTCGATATTACGGGCCGCGTTATAGAGTTTTTGCGGATCCAATTCGTCGGTCAGGTAGAAACTCTGCTTATCGTTATGGGCCTGCAAAAGCATACCCCTTAGTCCTTCGATAAAAGCGAGCACCCGATCTCCACTAAAGCCTGAATCAAAGGCCAGGGTAATACTGTCGCTGCCCCGCTTGCCCTGCAGTTCCGGGAACAGACCATTACGGGTTGCCCCAAATACCCGATCAACCGCCAACTCAATCGACACTGCACCGCCTTTTGGCCACTCCCGGGGATTGCGGCG
>JAPHUG010000399.1 GCA_026197195.1 Sedimenticola sp. | reverse complement strand
TACGCTGAAGTTGAAGCGTATTCCCAACATGTAGATTGAGTATTTTTTCAGCCATAGAATTTAGTTCAAGATATCTATACTCTTCATATCGCAGAGATTCAGTAAAAAGGCAAGTGCCTCGATTTATGATTTCATTACTTAACCCAGATGATCCACATGAGCCGTTCCCACCGGTTGATACCGCAGAGCGTGATCCTGATGGCCTGCTCGCAGTCGGCGGCGACCTCTCACCCACACGCCTGCTGAACGCCTACCGCCTGGGTATTTTTCCCTGGTATTCAGATGAACAGCCCATTTTATGGTGGTCCCCCGACCCAAGAACAGTGTTATTTCCGGATCGCATAAAAATATCAAAAAGTCTGAAAAAAACCTTAAGGAATCGTCACTACGACTTCAAGTTTGATCACGCCTTTTCCGAGGTTATTAAACAGTGCGCCACCCCACAACCAGGCAGAGAAGAGACCTGGATTACGGATGAGATGATGGCCGCCTACAATCAGCTTCACCAGTTGGGACATGCCCACTCGGCTGAGGTCTGGGAAGAGGACCGGCTCGTAGGTGGGCTCTACGGGGTGGCAATTGGCCGGGTCTTTTTTGGTGAGTCGATGTTCAGTCATTCACGCGATGCCTCAAAGGTGGCGCTGGTTCATCTCGCCAACACCATGGATCAGCACGGCTTTGGACTGATTGATTGCCAAGTCTACACCGCACACCTGGTTTCTCTGGGCGCAGAAGAGATCGACCGAAGTCACTTTACCCAGATCCTGGACCGCTACTGTCCTCTCGCGGGGTTTCCGGGGCGCTGGGATCAAGGCCTAATTCAGTCATGACTGGAAGCTTTAATCACTCACAAAGGGTCTTACTCTATCTTTCCGGCGATCACCCCTGCTCCTATATCGATCAACAAGCAGCCAGGACACTTTTTGTTGACCCGCAACAGCAGCACAAGAGAGCGATCTACAACAGTCTGATAAACCAGGGGTTTAGACGCAGCGGGGAGATGATCTACCGTCCTGATTGCGCCAACTGCAAGGCCTGCATATCCCTGCGCCTTCCGGTAGAGCAGTTTAAATCTCGTCGCATTCAACGACGGGTTTGGAATCGACTACATGATCGTTTTCAGATTACCGAACACCCAGCCACTTTTGACACCGATCACTTCAACCTTTTTAAACGCTATCTGGCCGCCCGACATCAGGATGGCGAGATGGCGAGTATGACCGAGAGCGACTATCTCAACTTCATTGGGAGTGACTGGGCTGACACCCGTATTTTTGCTTTTCACCAGGATGATGTACTCGCTGCAGCCGCCATAACGGACCTGCTTCAAGACGGATTATCGGCTGTCTACACCTTTTTTGATCCCGACCTGGAACAGCTAAGCGTGGGTACATTTTCCATTCTCTGGCAGATAGAGGCGTGTAAAAAACGCAACCTCCCATGGCTCTATCTTGGCTATTGGATAGACGGCTGTCAGAAAATGGCCTACAAGAACCAGTACCATCCGCATGAGGCCTATATCAATGGACAGTGGCTCTCCGAACAGGCCGTGGAGACGCTCGAATTAAACGCTAACTGACGATGCGATAGCCGGATGGTACCGGCTTAACCTATCGATCGTATTAAATAGGCTCACTATTCGCCTTCTTCGAAAAAAGGGTTTGCGCCACCCGTCATTTTCACTTCAAACGATAAACCCGACAGCCTCCAGAACGGAAAAAGAGTCAACTAATCGGACAAAACACTTGCGATTCGCTGATTTTCACTCATAATTGCGCGCTTGTTTTAGTGGGCTTTGTGTTATAATGCCGGGCTAGCAACTAAAGGGTAACTCAGGAAACCGAATGGCTAAAGAAGATTTTATTGAGATGGATGGTACGGTCGTAGAGACCCTGCCCAACACCATGTTCCGTGTAGAGCTGGAAAACGGCCATGTGGTCACAGCACACATCTCTGGCAAAATGCGCAAGCACTATATCCGTATATTGACGGGTGACACTGTCACCGTTCAATTAACGCCTTACGACTTGAGTAAAGGTCGTATTACCTACCGCGCACGCTAGCAGGATTTTGTGCTGCGTCAATGAATGGCGCAGCCTTCCATATCCAGCACCAGCTCTCCGTCGACTACTGTTACGCTGATTACACCACCTTCGGTCAGGCTTCCGAATAGCAGCTCTTCTGCCATCGGCTTTTTGATCTTTTCCTGTATCAGTCGGGCCATAGGTCGTGCGCCCATAGCGGCATCATAGCCGTGTTTGGCCAGCCACAGCTTGGCCTGGTCATCCAGCTTAAGGGCCACACCCTTTTCCTCCAGCTGTCCCTCCAGTTCAAAGATGAACTTCTCTACGACATGGGTGATCACATCCGGTGGCAGTGATTTGAACTGAATGATGCTGTCCAGACGGTTGCGGAATTCAGGTGAAAATAGCTTTTTGATCGACTCCATGCCATCACTGGTGTGATCCTGCTGAGTGAAACCTATGGAGGAGCGCGCCATCTCACCAGCGCCAGCATTGGTGGTCATTACAATCACCACATTCCTGAAATCAGCCTTTCTGCCGTTATTATCCGTCAGTGTTCCGTGATCCATCACCTGGAGCAGCAGGTTAAACACATCGGGGTGGGCCTTCTCCACCTCATCCAGCAGAAGAACTGAATGGGGGTGTTTACTGATCTCTTCCGTCAGTAAACCGCCCTGATCGTAGCCGACATAACCGGGAGGTGCACCTATCAGACGGGAAACCGTATGACGCTCCATATATTCAGACATATCAAACCGGATCAGCTCAATTCCCATGATCCGTGCGAGTTGACGAGTCACCTCTGTTTTACCCACACCGGTCGGCCCTGCAAACAGGAAGGAACCGACAGGCTTTTGATCTGTTCCCAGCCCTGAACGACTCATGCGAATGGCCGCCGTTAAGGTCTCTATGGCCTCATCCTGACCATACACCACCATCTTCAGATCACGATCCAGGTTCTTCAGTGCTTCAACGTCTGACACAGAGACACTTTTCGGTGGAATACGGGCAATCTTGGCCACAATGGCCTCAATGTCTTCCACGTCAATACTGTTTTTTCTGCCCTCAGGTGGCTGCAGATGAACACTGGCTCCAGCCTCATCAATGACATCAATCGCCTTATCCGGTAGATGACGATCGTTGATGTAACGCTCTGACAGCTCAGCAGCTGTCCTTAACGCCTCGATCGAATAACTGATATTGTGGTGCGATTCAAACCGGCTCTTCAGCCCTTTTAATATCTCAAAGGTCTCTTCTACAGAGGGCTCTTCCACATCTATTTTCTGGAAACGGCGAGCCAACGCCCGGTCTTTCTCGAAAATACCCCGAAACTCCTGATAGGTCGTGGAACCGATGCAGCGCAATTCACCCGAAGCCAGAACCGGCTTGATCAGGTTTGAGGCATCCATGACCCCACCCGAGGCGGCCCCGGCACCAATGACCGTATGAATCTCGTCAATAAACAGAATGGTATCAGGCTCTTTCTTTAACTGCGCCAGTACCGATTTCAGTCTTTTCTCAAAATCACCGCGATATTTTGTGCCGGCCACCAGACTGCCCAGATCCAGCGAGTAGATGGTGCAGTTTGCCAGAATCTCGGGCACCTCATTATCGACTATTTTTTTCGCCAGACCCTCGGCAATGGCCGTCTTACCGACACCTGCCTCACCGACCAGCAAGGGGTTATTTTTGCGACGCCGGCAGAGAATCTGAACTGTGCGTTCAATCTCATGGCTTCTACCGATCAGCGGATCAATCTTACCGAGCTTGGCCTGCTCGTTGAGATTAGTGGAAAAGTTATCCAGCGGATTACTGGAAGGCGCATCTGACTCGATCTCTTCTCCGCCCCGGCCGATCTCTTCCTGCTGCTCAGTCTCCCCGTGAACCTTGGATATGCCATGAGAGATATAATTCACCACATCAAGACGGGCAATATCCTGCTGGTGCAAAAAGAACACCGCCTGAGATTCCTGCTCGCTAAAAATCGCCACCAGTACATTGGCCCCGGTCACTTCATCCCGACCAGAAGACTGCACATGATAGACAGCACGCTGAAGGACACGCTGAAAGCCCAGCGTGGGCTGGGTCTCACTCTCGGTATCGTCAGGAAGGAGTGGTGTTGTCTCCTCTATGAACTGATCAATATCCCGACGCAACGCCTCGGTGTCTGCACCACAGGCGCGCAATACATTGGCTGCTGTCGGGTTATCCAGCAAAGCCAAGAGCAGATGCTCTACGGTCATGTATTCATGGTGCCTGTCACGGGCCTCCATGAAGGCCTGATTGAGTGTAAATTCTAGCTCTTTACTTAACATGGCTGACTTGACTTCCTGGTAACAGAGTGACAAATAATAGGCCGTATTACCTATTGACTACCTAATTCCCTGACAGTTCGGAATTCCGTTTTATGCTTCCTCCGAAGCACAAAGCAGTGGATGTTGGTGGCTACGCGAAAACTCATTCACCTGGGCCACTTTCGTCTCTGCTACATCCTTAGTGTAGACGCCACAAACGCCAACGCCACGTGTATGTACGTTGAGCATGATCTGAGTCGCTTTCTCGCGATCCATTTTAAAGAACGACTCCAACACCTGAACCACAAATTCCATAGGTGTATAGTCGTCGTTTAAAAGCAATACCTTATACATCGGCGGACGCTTTAGTTTAGGCTTTGCTGTCTCAACGGCAAGCCCGCCGTCATCGTCATAAGGGTTCGATTTATCCGTCATAATCCAATTCTAGTAAAAAAAAGCTTCGTTTCGATACGAATGTTAGAAAAACACGAGTGAAGTAGACACCCAAACCAGATAACCATCTCCTAGGGATTATCCCCCATTTAACCGGAAAATGATCTAGTAAGACTACCCTGAATTTTTTAATAAAAATGTATAAAATTTGACCAATTGCGCCGAAACGTTATACTAAATAGATTGAGGGGGGTAGAAAATATTTTTATGAACTAGGTCTCATTTTCAAACCTCTCAAGCAGTCGCCATCTGCTGATGTTACGGGCAACGCCTAATAACTATAGCTCGACCATCAAGACAGAGGCGAAATAAGTCTGTACTGGAGTACTGGAGGAGTACGCGTTATGGCAACTGGCACTGTAAAATGGTTCAACAACGCAAAAGGCTATGGATTTGTTACCCCTGATCAGGGTGAGCAAGACATATTCATTCACTTTTCAGCCATTAGCATGGATGGCTATAAAACACTCAAAGAGGGTCAGAAGGTTCAGTTTGAACTGGAAGAAGGCCCCAAAGGGTTGCATGCAGCTAATCTTCAGTCAGTAGCAGAGATCTGATAACTGACGAATAACTAAACCCACTGCGACTGAAAAGCAGCCGGTTTTTAGCGACTAGAGATATTGGCGAATTACCCATTCAGCGTGAAAACGCTGAATGGGTGTTTGTGTCTGTCAGTTTTTTATTCTGGAAAAATACTACGCAAACAAAAAAAGCCTGCGGCGATTGAATCGCCGCAGGCTTTTTCTTTAGTACAAACGCTTATTACATATTTTCGATCATGGCGTCGCCGAATGCTGAGCAGCTTAGCAAGGTGGCACCTTCCATCAGTCGCTCAAAGTCATAAGTGACGGTCTTGGCCTTGATAGCGCCTGACATGGCCTTAACGACCAGATCTGCCGCCTCAACCCACCCCATGTGACGCAGCATCATCTCAGCAGAGAGAATCAGTGACCCGGGATTCACTTTATCCAAACCGGCATATTTGGGTGCTGTGCCGTGAGTGGCTTCAAACATGGCCACATCATCAGAGAGGTTGGCGCCGGGTGCGATACCGATACCACCGACCTGTGCGGCCAGTGCATCAGAGACGTAGTCACCATTCAGGTTCAGGGTTGCGATCACATCATACTCAGCCGGACGCAGCAGGATCTGCTGCAGGAAGGCATCTGCGATAGAGTCTTTAACGATGATCTCGTTGCCCGTCTTTGGGTTTTTGAAGCTGCACCAGGGTCCGCCATCAATCTCAACCGCACCAAACTCTTCTTTGGCGATGTCATAGCCCCAGCTCTTGAAGGCACCCTCGGTGAACTTCATGATATTACCCTTGTGTACCAGGGTAACGGAACTGCGATCATTATCGATAGCGTATTGCAGTGCCTTGCGAACCAGGCGACGCGTGCCATCACGGGAGACGGGTTTCACACCAATACCGGAACACTCAGGGAAACGGATCTTGGTAACGCCCATCTCGTTCTGAAGGAAGTTAATCACTTTCTTCACATCGTCAGTACCCTCTTCCCACTCGATACCGGCATAGATATCCTCTGAGTTTTCACGGAAGATCACCATATCGGTCAGGTCGGGACGTTTCAGCGGGCTGGGTGTGCCATCGTAGTAGCGGATAGGACGCAGACAGACAAACAGATCCAAGACCTGACGAAGCGCCACGTTCAGAGAACGCATGCCGCCACCTACGGGCGTGGTGAGTGGGCCCTTAATAGAGACCGCGAACTCCTTTACTGCCTCGTAGGTCTCTTCCGGCAACCAGGTATCGCCGCCATAGAGATTGTTGGCCTTTTCACCGGCATAGATCTCCATCCAAGCAATACTGCGCTCTCCGCCATAAGCCTTTGCAACTGCCGCATCGATCACTTTGATCATCACGGGCGTGATATCGATACCGATACCATCACCTTCAATGAAAGGGATAATGGGACGGTTTGGAACACTGAGTGAGAAGTCAGAATTTACGGTGATTTTTTCGCCGTCAGCCGGAACTTGAATCTTGTCGTATGCCATGCCTGTTTCCATCGTTATCTTTTGAAAAAACAATTTTAGCATTGCCCTAGTCAATAGGCGAAATTTTTTTTACCTATTTGTCAGACAATCATACTATTTAGCGCCGAATACGCATTTTGAGTGCAATATACAGGTGGAACAGAGGGGTTTTACCCGACACGCCTGTTTTGCGTGCCGCACGATCAACGCATGATATTCGTTGTAAATTGCTGCACTTGCAACAAAATGAGATTCAATATGACCCCGCAAAACCTCATAAGACTCTTTTCCGGACACTAGTCCAATTCTTGATAATATTCGTCGTGTATACGCATCAATGACAAAGACAGGTCGCTCATAGGCGTAGAGCAAGATATCATCGGCGGTCTCTGGTCCCACGCCCTTAACGGTCAGTAGCACCTCTCTTAAGGTCGAAGTCTCCATTGCACGACTCGCCTCAAGATCGAGATCTAAAATCAGTGTACAAAGATTCTTTAGTCTCGCCGCTTTTACATTGAAGTAACCTGAAGGTCGTAACGCCTCAGCCAGGGTCTCATGTGAGCAGCGGCTCAATGCTTCCGGGGTAAGGAGATCAGCCTGTTTCAGATTGGCTATCGCTCGCTCAACATTCGACCAGGCGGTATTCTGGGTCAGGAT
>JAPHUG010000042.1 GCA_026197195.1 Sedimenticola sp. | reverse complement strand
GCAAGCAAGCAAGCAAGCAAGCAAGCAAGCAAGCAAGCAAGCATAAGGTGGATGACCTTGAGTGAGATAGGAGAATTCATTCGTGGTCGCAGATTTACAAAAGCGGACTATGTTGAGGACGGAGTGGGCTGCATCCACTATGGCGAGATTTACACTCGCTTCGGCACGGCTACAAACTCAGTCATCTCGCATGTGCGTTCAGACATGGCAGGCACACTCCGCTATGCCAAGCCCGGAGACGTTGTCATCACCGATGTGGGTGAAACAGTTGAGGATGTCGGTAAGGCCGTTGCGTGGATTGGCGATGAAGATGTCGCCATCCATGACCACTGCTATGCCTTCCGTCATTCGATGAATCCAAAGTTCGTTTCTTATTGCATGCAAACGAGTTCATTCATTGCAGAAAAAGCGAAGTATGTTGCTCGCACCAAGGTAAAAACGCTCCTGATCGATAGTTTTTCCAGAATTCGAATCCCCGTTCCGCCGCTCGATGAACAAGAACGCATCGTCGCCATCCTCGACAAGTTCGACGCCTTGGTGAACGACCTCTCCAGTGGCCTGCCCGCGGAAATCGCCGCGCGCCGTAAACAATATGAACACTACCGTGATCGTTTGCTCACCTTCCGGGAGGCGGCATGAGCGAAGATCTCACATCCAACCGCTATGAGCCGATTGCGCTTTCCAACGAAAGCACCGTTGTTGCCGAATTCCTGCCAGACGGGGTCAGGGAGGCCGCCTATCAGTCTGAGGCTGAGCTGGAAAAAGCCTTCATCAAGCAATTGCAGTTGCAGGCCTACGGGTACCTACCAATCACCTCGGAGGCTGATCTTATCGCCAATTTGCGCCTCCAACTGGAAAAGCTGAACAAGCTCGAATTTTCCGACGCGGAATGGGAACGTTTTTTCGGTACCTGTATTACCAGTGCCAATGAAGGCATCGTCGAAAAGACTACACGCGTCCAGGAAGATCATATCCAGGTGCTCAAGCGCGACGATGGCACCATCAAGAATATTTACCTGATCGACAAGCAGCACATCCACAACAACAGCCTGCAGGTCATCAATCAGTATGAGGCGGAGGGCAAGCGGGTCAACCGTTACGACGTGACGGTACTGGTCAATGGTTTGCCAATGGTGCATGTGGAGCTCAAGCGCCGTGGGGTGGATATCCGCGAGGCCTTCAATCAGATCAATCGCTACCAGCGCGACAGTTTCTGGGCGGGCTCCGGCCTGTTCGAGTATGTGCAGCTGTTTGTCATCAGCAATGGCACCCTGACCAAGTATTACAGCAACACGGTCCGTGATGGCCATCTGGCCGAGCAACGCAGCAAACGCTCACGCCAGAAGACCTCCAACAGCTTTTCGTTCACCAGCTGGTGGGCCGACGCGAAGAATCAGCCCATCACCGAACTGACTGGCTTCACCAGGACCTTCTTTGCAAAACACTCGTTGTTGAATATTTTGACCCGCTACTGCGTGTTCGATGTCGATCGCAAGCTACTGGTTATGCGGCCCTATCAGATCGTGGCGGCAGAGCAGATTCTGCAACGCATCGCGACCAGTACCAATCACCGTCAGCTGGGTAAGGCAGCCGCAGGCGGTTACATCTGGCACACCACCGGCAGCGGCAAGACGTTGACCAGTTTCAAGGCGGCGCAATTGGCGCGGGGCCTGCCGGATATCGACAAGGTGTTGTTTGTGGTGGATCGCAAGGATCTGGATTACCAGACCATGCGCGAGTACGAGCGATTTGAAAAAGGCGCGGCCAACTCCAACACGTCGACTGCCGTATTGCAGAGGCAACTGGAAGACCAGAACGCGCGCATCATTATCACCACCATCCAGAAGCTCAGCCGCTTCGTGGCGAAGAACAAAAAACACCCGATCTATGAAGCGCATGTGGTGGTGATTTTCGACGAATGCCATCGCAGTCAGTTCGGTGACATGCATGCCGAGATCACTCGGGTCTTCAAGCGTTATCACCTGTTCGGCTTCACCGGCACGCCGATCTTTGCCGACAACGCTGGCAGCCACGGAAACCCGCTCAGGCGTACCACCGAGCAGGCCTTTGGCGACAAGCTGCATACCTACACCATCGTCGACGCCATTAATGACAAGAATGTGTTGCCCTTCCGTATTGACTACATCAACACCATCAAGTCACGCACAAGTATCAAGGACAAGAAGGTATCGGCCATAGACACGGAGCGGGCATTGCTGGCGCCGGAGCGTATTACGCAGGTAGTGAGCTATATCCGGGAGCACTTCGACCAGAAAACCAAGCGCAATGCCAGCTACCGCCATGATGGCAAGCGGCTGATTGGGTTTAATTCGCTGTTCGCCACAGCCTCAATCGACGCAGCTAAACGCTACTACACAGAATTCGCTGAGCAAGAAAAGGAGCTGCCGACCGCGCGGCGTCTCAAGGTGGGTCTGATCTACAGCTTTGCTGCCAACGAGGAAGAAGCCGATGGCCTGCTAAACGAGGAGGAGTTTGAAACCGAGGGGCTGGATCAAAGCTCGCGCGATTTTCTGGATGCCGCGATCAAGGACTACAACGCACTGTTCGGCACCAGCTTCGACACCTCGGCTGACAAGTTTCAGAACTACTACAAGGACTTGTCGCAGCGCCTGAAAAAACGCGAGCTGGACCTGGTGATTGTGGTCAATATGTTCCTGACCGGTTTCGACGCCACTACGCTCAACACCCTGTGGGTAGACAAGAACCTTCGAGCCCACGGTCTGATCCAGGCCTATTCTCGCACCAACCGCATCCTCAATTCGGTCAAGACCTACGGCAACATCATATCCTTCCGTGATCTTGAACAGGAAACCAATGACGCCCTGGCACTGTTCGGTAACAAGGATGCCAAGGGCATCGTGCTGCTGAAGCCCTACGCCGAGTATTACAAGGAGTACGAGAATCGGATCGAAGAACTTGTCGCCGGCTTTCCGCTCGGTAAGACCATAGTTGGCGAAGCGGCCCAGAAGGCGTTTATCAAGCTCTTTGGCTCGATATTGCGGCTGAAAAACATTCTCACGGCATTCGACGATTTCGCAGGCAATGAAATCCTCAGCGAGCGTGATTTCCAGGATTACCAGAGTTTGTATCTGAACCTGTACGCGGAATTCCGTAGCGTATCTGAGGCGGAAAAGGAGTCGATCAACGACGATGTGGTGTTCGAGATCGAGCTCATCAAGCAGGTCGAAATCAACGTCGACTACATCCTGATGCTGGTCG
>JAPHUG010000297.1 GCA_026197195.1 Sedimenticola sp. | reverse complement strand
TTACTGAAGGATCGTCATCTCCTGCGAAATCAACTGAAGGGGTTGGAGCGACGACAGCGTGAAAAAAAACCGTTTGATCAGGGCCTGGTCCGATTTCAAGCGCGTTATGAAGCATCTGTGCGGCAGGTTGAGCTGAGAAGGGCCAATCTTCCTGAACCGACGTTTCCTGATGAGCTGCCGATCAGTGAGCGCTGGGAAGAGATTGCGCAACTGATCGATAAAAATCAGGTCATTGTGCTCTGCGGCGAGACCGGCTCGGGTAAATCGACGCAATTGCCCAAGATATGTCTGACATTGGGACGAGGCGTGTTTGGCCGTATTGGGCATACCCAGCCCAGGCGGATAGCGGCCCGTGCTTTGGCCTCCCGGGTTTCAACTGAGTTGGGTCGTGAGCTGGGGGATTCAGTCGGTTACAAGATTCGTTTTCATGATCGTGTTGGTCCCGGCAGTCATATCAAGTTGATGACGGACGGCATGTTGCTGGCAGAGATCCAGCAGGACCGCTACTTGAATGAATATGACACGTTGATCATTGATGAGGCCCATGAGCGGAGTCTGAATATTGACTTTCTTCTCGGCTATCTCAAAGAATTACTGCCAAAGCGCCGTGACCTGAAGCTGATTATTACCTCTGCAACCATCGATCCTGAGCGCTTTTCCCGTCACTTCTGGGATGCACCCATCATCAATGTGAGTGGCCGCACCTATCCGGTGGAACTCCGCTACCGTCCGCCCCTGGAAGATGGAAACAGTGAACGGGATGATACGGTTCAGCAGGCCATTCTATCGGCTGTGGATGAGCTGTCGCGGATAGACCGGGGCGATATCCTGGTGTTTTTGAGCGGTGAGCGGGAGATCAGGGAGACTGCAGAAAGTTTACGCAACCATAAAATGCCGCTGACCGAGGTGCTGCCTCTTTATGCACGGCTCGGTGCGGCGGAACAGACGCGGATCTTCAAGCCTGGTGGCAGCAGACGGATTATACTGGCGACGAATGTCGCTGAAACCTCATTGACCGTACCGGGTATTCGCTATGTGATCGATGTCGGCTATGCACGGATCAGCCGTTACAGTCATCGGAGTAAAGTTCAACGTCTACCGATTGAACGCATTTCACAGGCCAGTGCCGACCAGCGTAAGGGGCGCTGTGGGCGAGTCTCAGCGGGTGTTTGCATACGCCTTTATGAGGAGGACGATTTTCTATCACGCCCAGAGTTCACTGAACCCGAAATCCAACGCACAAATCTCGCATCGGTCATCCTGCAGATGCAGTTGCTCGGCTTTGGTGATATCGAACAGTTTCCATTTGTTGATAAACCTGACAGTCGCCTGATTAAAGATGGTTATCGTGTACTGGAAGAGATTGGTGCCATGGACACCAATCGAGGCGTAACACCGGTTGGAAAACAGCTCTCTCGATTACCTGTTGATCCGCGTATTGGACGGATGCTGTTAGCTGCGGCTGAGGCTAACTGTCTAAATGAAGTGCTGGTTATTGCCGCTGCGTTGAGTGTGCAGGATCCGAGGGAAAGACCCATGGATAAGCAGCAGGCGGCTGATCAGGCACATCGCCAGTTCCGTGATGAAGCATCGGATTTCATAGGGCTGTTTAATTTATGGCAGCATCTGGAAGAGCAGCAGAGACATCTTTCCCGGCGCAAGTTTCAGTCGCATTGTCGGGCGCAGTTTTTATCCTGGACCCGAGTACAGGAGTGGCGTGATATTCACCATCAACTGCGTGGGCAACTTCATGAGATGGGCCATCGAGAGAATGATTCTGCGGCCAATTATGAGTCGATTCATCGTGCGCTGCTAACGGGATTGTTAAGTCATATTGGGTTTAAGCCGTCTGGAAAGAGTCGTGAATATCTGGGTGCGCGCAATAGCCACTTCTTTATCTTCCCCGGATCGGCCCTGTTTAAAAAACAGCCCAAATGGGTGATGGCCGCTGAACTGGTGGAGACTACCAAACTCTATGCCCGCTCAATGGCTCAGATAGAACCGGAGTGGGTGGAGAGTGCTGCAGGCCACTTGATCAAGAAAAACTATTCGGAGCCTCATTGGGAAAAAAAACGCGGACAAGTGGCGGCGTTTGTTCGGGTCACACTGTTTGGTTTGCCGATTGTTCAAAAGCGTAAAGTTAACTACGGTCCCATTAATCCTGTGGAAGCACGGGAGATCTTTATCCGCTCTGCTTTGGTTGATCAGGACTTTGACACCCGTGCTCCTTTCTGGCGACAGAACCGGGAAACGATCGACGCCATTGAGCGGTTGGAACATAAGGCAAGGCGGCGTGATCTGTTGGTGGATGAGCAGGTTATTTACGATTATTACGATCAACGGCTCCCGGCGGGTATCTACAGTGGGGCCCAATTTGAAAAGTGGCTTCGCAAGGCTACACAGGATCAACCCAAGCTGTTACATATGCGGGCTGAGGATCTGATGGCGAATGAAGCGAATCATACCCATCATGAGTATCCTGATGTACTGGAGATGAATGCGCTTCGATTACCGTTGGCCTATCATTTTGATCCCGCCCATAAAGCGGATGGGGTGAGTGTCAATATACCTCAGTCGGTATTACATCAGGTTTCTGAAGAGCGATGTGAATGGTTGGTGCCAGGATTACTGAGGGAACGAATCATTGCGCTCATAAAGTCACTGCCCAAATCATTACGTAAATCATTTGTTCCGGCACCGGACTATGCGGATCGTTGTCTCGATTCAATGGAACCTTCCGATAAACCACTCACCCAGTCGCTGGCTGAAAAGCTGCATGAGTTAACCGGTGTATATATAGCGGAGGATGCTTGGCAGGAGGCACAGGTAGAAAAGCATTTGCGGATGAATTATGTGGTAGTGAATGAAAAAGGAAGCGTCATCGATTCAGGTCGGGATCTACAGCAATTAAAACAACGTCACGGGAATCAGGGGGAGGATCGATATCACCCTTCAACAGAGAGTGGCCTGGAGCGTGATGAGGTGACCGACTGGGACTTTGATCCATTGCCCGAAAAGATTGATATGGATCGTGGTGGTATTCAATTACCCGGATTTCCCTCACTGGTGGAGATAGAGGGCAAAGTAGCTGTGAGAATTGTGGATTCTGAACAGCATGCGAAGTCACTGCATCGCGTGGGGTTGGGTCGCCTGTTTATGCTGAAGCTGGCTAAAGATGTACGCTATATCAAACGAAACATCCCGGGGCTGCAGAAGATGCGCTTACAGTATGCCAAAGCAGCTGGGTTGGATGGAAAAAAAGGGGAAGGAAAGCACGATCTTGAGCAGGAATTGCTTCAGCTGATCTTTCATCGCACTTTTATTGATGGCCAACCCGACGTTAGGGATAAGGCAACCTTTAAAAACCGGATTGAAACAGGAAAACCTGAGCTGATTCCAATAGCCAATCAGATGACTAAACTCGTCTCAGAAATATTGGATGAGTATCAACAGGTAACAAAGCGCCTCTCCACGATGAACCAGATAAATTGGATGGCTTCACTGGCGGATATGAAACAGCAACTGGATCGACTGATTTACAGGGGCTTTCTTGCCGAGACCCCTATTGAGCATCTTCAAGCGATACCCCGATACCTGGCTGCACTTGGTCGCCGTATCGAGAAACTCAATCACGCCGCTGCAAGAGATCAGCAGTTAATCAGAGAGATGCATCGGCTCTATCAGCAGTGGCAGGAGCGGGATCAGCGCGAACGTAAAAAAGGTCGTGTTGATGAGCGTCTCGAAGAGATTCGTTGGTCGTTGGAAGAGTTGCGAGTTTCACTCTTTGCTCAGGAGTTGAAGACGGCCTATCCGGTTTCAGTCAAGCGACTGGAAAAGCGCTGGAAGGAGCTGGGGTTATAACTGTCAGGTGCCCTACGGCGTTATTGCTGACTAAATAGGGAGCGGTATGGATGCCTGTGTTGACATGATTTTCCAATTCGTATCAGGATTATGTTTCGCTTCATACATGGCGATATCGGCGTTGTGGAACAGCTCGGTCAAATCCTCACCATGCTGGGGAAAGATCGCAATACCGATACTTACGCCGACACTCAGTTGTTCACCTTTCCAGATAAAGGGTTCCAGTAAGCGATCAGTCAGTTTGTTTACAATAACGGCGATATCTTGGTCTGATTTTATACCCACAAACAGCATTGTGAATTCATCACCGCCCGTTCTGGCAACAACATCCTCTTTACGAAGTGCCGTGCGAATACGATAGGCCACCTGTTCCAGCACGTAGTCTCCGGCCAGGTGGCCGTAGGTGTCATTCACGGGCTTGAATTTATTCAAGTCCAGCACCGCCATCGCGACCTGTCCCTGGTTTCGTTGGGCACTGGCCAGCGCCTGGGATACGCGCTCATTGAATAGCAGTCGATTGGGTAACTTGGTTAATTGATCATGCAGGGCATTCTGCTGCATGCGAATGTTGTAGCGATAGATCACGACAGTCAGCGTGGCGAGTAGTACGGCAATGATGGCTCCACTGATCCAGATCCAGTGGATACCACTATTGCTATTGATCCACCCCTCGGTGGGTATAGCGGCTAACTGCCAATAGCCATTGGGAAAGGTGACTTCCAGTAATTCCGGATCCTGATTGAAGAGTTCAGCATCTCCCCAGAAGACATCACCATCGACACCAAGACCGTCTTTACCACGAATAGCCACTTGATACTTGGTTTCGGCATCGGGGAGACCCGCTGCGGTGAAAACCGAGTCCATGTTGATCACAATACTGGCCAATCCCCAGTACTCCCCGGAGTCCGGCTTGTCAGAAAAGGCGGACTTGAAGATTGGGGTACGGTTGATAAAGGCTTGGCCGCCCTGAACCAGCGTTACCGGGCCTGCTACCACTGTCTGGCCGGTATCGATGGCACGTTTTACCGCCGCCCATTGGGAGGGCGTTTTGCGATAATCAAGGCCAATGGCTTTCTGGTTGCCGGATATAGGGTACATGTAGTTGATGACATACCCCTCGGCCAAGGCCACATTTCTTATGTGGTGACTGCTGCCCATGAGCTCCTGGGCGATCTGATTAAATTTACTGCGCGTAATACCGTCCTGTGCGGTGACCAGGACCGTCAGTGCGCGACTCAGGTAGAGGGTGGAGTTGAAGGTCCCTTCCAGGCGCGCTCTAACCGCACTGAGGTAGGTTAAGGCCTGTGTGCGGCTGTGTTGTTCAAACTCAGCGGATTGACTTTTCCCAATGACCAGGGTGATCAGGGCCGTGATCAGAAGGACCGTCAGTCCGGCAATAAAGGGTGAGTATGCCTTTTTCATTTTTTCGTTGTATACGCAGCTAATCGAAGGTTATATAAAACAGAGACTGCAAAGGCGCTCATTGGTTATCCTTGCCTACGACCTTGCCGATAATATAACCCATTCAGGGTTTTTGTGTTAAGAATTAAAAGCTATATCTGACTGGTAACGAACTCAGGATAGTTGCATACTTCAGTAATGCCTTTTAATCAGGAGAGTTTAATCGATGTCGCTTTGCCTATGTGGTTCCAGTCAGCCTGCCGAAACCTGTTGTAACCCTATTATCCAGGGAGATCAGAAAGCAAAAACAGCAGAGCACCTGATGCGTGCTCGTTACTGTGCATTTGCATTAGGTCAGATTGATTTTCTCAGTGAAAGTCTGCACCCCGATCATCGAGGTGACCATGATGTAGAGGCAACCCGTCACTGGGCTGAAAACTCCAAATGGCTGGGGTTGGAAATTGTTGACAAGGAATCGGGAGAGGAGGGTGATGAAAAAGGCATTGTGGAGTTTATAGCCACTTATAAGGAGGGTGGCGTTGTCAAGCATCACCATGAGAGGAGTAATTTTAGCAAAGTGGGTGATGAGTGGTTTTTTGTAGATGGAGAAATTGTTCCACCTGCAACTAAAGTCAATGCCAGTCCTAAGGTCGGGCGTAATGACCCTTGTCCTTGTGGTAGCGGAAAAAAGTATAAGAAGTGTTGTGGTAAATAGTAATACGTTAACGTACCTGGAGCAGCGGGTGCCATAAAAAACGCTGTTGTTCGGCTATACTGGTTTAACAGGAGGGGCTGTTATAGTCGGGTTATAGCTGTTTGCGATTTGCCGGGGTAAGAGGCAGATTGAAAAAGCCAAGTCTATTTTCTGGTTTTTTTTGGGGAATTAATCAATTGTAATATTTTGTTTCTTACTCTGGATATTCCACTATGGCTGTGACAAGCTTCATACTACAGGATGAAGAGAGCAATTGA
>JAPHUG010000502.1 GCA_026197195.1 Sedimenticola sp. | reverse complement strand
GTTCTCCAGCCCGTGCGGCCTCAATCGCGGCATTCAGGGCCAGCAGATTGGTCTGCTCTGCAATGCCCTTGATGACATCCAGCACACTGCCGATTCCCTCGCTGTTCTTTTCGACCTGGCCAATAATCCCGGCGGCCGCGCTGATTTCGGCATGCAGGGCCTGAATAGAGCGGGCGGTATCCTCTACGGTCTTGTGGCCCGCTGCGGCCTCCTCGGTGGCGGAGCGGGATGCCTCAGAGGCGTTAGCGGCATTATTGGCAACTTCGGTGATGGTGGCAGACATCTGGTGAATAGCCGTGGCCACCTGCTGTGTCTCCTGCTCCTGGGTCAGCACTTTTTGGGTAATGATTTTGGTGCTTTCGGTCGTTTCAGCGACCGCCGTGATCACCTCACCCGTTGCTCTCGCGGTGTGCTGTACCAACGCCTGGATCTTGTCGATAAAGGTGTTGAACGCCTGCGCCAGGTGACCGATCTCATCATGAGTATGACTGTCAAGCCGCCGTGTCAGGTCACCCTCGCCGTGGGCGATATCATCCAGCGCGTCAACAACTTCCTTAAGTGGCTTGGTGATGGCGCGACCGATTAGCCAGGCCATAAACAGGCCGATCAGCAGGCCGCTGATCAGGAGGGCAGTGACCATGCCCGTGGTCTGTGTGGTTTCATCCAGCAGGGTGGTGTTGGTCTGGGCAATGGCCTGAGCCTGAAGCTCTTCCAGGGTGGTAAGTTTGTTGTCTATCTGTTGAAACAGGGGGGTCGCCTCGCTCCGCACCAGCCAGGCGTCGGTCTGCCATTGCTCCCCTCCGTGAATCTGCTTCATCTTTTCGATGTTGGCCTTGTAAGTGGCCAGCATGCCGCTAAATTGCTCCAGTGAATCGGCTTGATCCAGGGTTAATTCATCTTCAAATTCCCTTATTTTTTCCAATAGCTGCTCGGTGCGGTCCACATAGAGCTTGAGGTCATTGGTCACCGCATCTGAACGGAACGCCAGATAGCCCCGGATGCTGTTCATCACGTTGCTCCAGGCATAGCGCAGATCAGAGAACAGGATCAGCATCTCGCGGCGTTCTTCGCTGACATCCTCTTCCGTCTCGGAGGAGATCATCTGCGAGGTGAGCTGTACCATCACCCGACTCATGGGGTTCAGATCGGCATTGGCGTAGGCAATGCCAGGAAATTTTTTCTCGTAGCTGGTGGCGGTATCCAGCAGTTTGTCGCCGATGAGGCGAAACTGCTCAAGATCCCCTGCCAGTCCCTCGACCAGTTCTGCGGATTGCTTGTCTGACGCGACAGCCTTGAGGCCCTTGAGTTTGGCTACCAGGGCTTCAGATTGTTTTAGCCCTTGCAGAAAGCCCTCCCGGTGCGTCTCCTCCTTGGTTGACAGGAAAAAACCCAGTGCGCTGGCAGTCTGATGAACGTTTGCAGAGAGTTCTTTCGAGAGTAGCGCGGTGGGTTGGCGAACCTGAACCATCTCCATGACAGACTGTTCTACACTGGCCAGGCTTTTCAGGGTCAGGATTGAAATAGCCGCCATGATGACCAGGACAACAGCAAAGCCGATCCAGACCTTATAGCCGATCTTCAGAGAACTGAACATGCATTAACCTCCATTGATTGGATCATCTTGATCCCTTTTTTGGCCCAGCTATGAGCTGGATCTCTTTATATGGGCTGGTTAACGGCTAGGCAGAGGGAATCTTTAGACCCTTATGATGTTTAGGGTATTTTAGGTAGTGGTTATTTTGGAATGGAGCCACCCGCCGGAATCGAACCGGCGGCCTCATCATTACGAGTGATGCGCTCTACCAACTGAGCTAGGGTGGCGTATTGCAGTTTCCAAGCTGACTACAGACAGCTGTAATCCGAGGGAACGGGAGTATAAATAAATGTTGCGCTCTGTACAACTGATAAGTGACTGGAAAATAGGCGATTTCAGCTGTCTGTCTTGTTCCGTATCTGGATCACGACTTCCATGTTACTGATTTCGCAGCCGCTAGGCGGTTGGGCCGTCAGATCAATATGGATAGCGCCATCGGCGATATCGGTAATCTCCTGGGTATCCAGGTTATAAAAGTGATGATGCGGATGGGTGCTGGAGTCATAAAATGCCCGATTCTGATCGACAAATAGCTCCCTTATGATGCCCTTACGCGCAAACAGCCCCAGCGTATTGTAGACAGTGGCCTTGGATACCGGTCGACCATGAGTGTTGGTCATTGCCAGAACCTGGTCCGCAGAGAGATGCTGTGGGCGCTCAAGTACGGTCGAGGCAATTTTGATCCGTTGCACCGTCGGGCTGATGCCGTGGCTGCGGAGTAGCTGGACGACGCTCTTCCTCTGTTCGCTATTTTGTGATGCTGGCATTTTCATAACTCCAAATTATAAGCAGATAGCGATATGAGAGTCCATTTAAAGAGCGCCAATGAGCATGGAAATCGACCGCTGGTCCGTACATATCCTCCACTTGTCGATACGACCTTCCTTCTGACACTAACGCCTGCTAAATCATATGCTACAGGTTAATACGTTTACTTAGATTCTAGCATTATTGGGTGCCTTGGCAGATCACAGAGAATTTTATGGGTTATAAATTGGAAAGATTGAACAGTCCTAATCAGCGTGGTTTTACCCTGATAGAACTCATGATGACAGTCATCATACTAGGCATAGTACTTGCCATAGGCGTCCCCTCTTTTTCAACCATTATCAGTAACAACCGATTGGTCGATAGTGCTAATGAGTTTGCGACAGCCCTCTCCCTGGCGCGAACAACAGCAATTAAAGAGGGGGCTGGTGCCGTGATACAGGCTCCGACCTCTGCGCCCAGTACCAATGAATGGGGAAAAGGGTTCACCGTTTCTGTCTGGACTGATACTGATAATGATAATGTGGTTGATTCGGGTGAGGTGGGTACAACGGTCAGGACTTTTGGTGAGTTTGATAGCACGGTTTCACTCGATAGTACCACAGGCGTCAAAACGCTCGCCTTTCTTCATACCGGCCAACTTAATGGTACCAGTGCGCTCACGTTCAATCTCTGTGATACGCGAACAGGCGAAACAGGTCGGCAATTCACGCTGAATGCTATAGGTAGTTTTGATTTGAAAAGGGATTACACATGCCCATGATTTCAAGTAAAAATAATGGAGTACACTCGTTGAGGCTCCCCTTTTGTGAAAAGGGCTTTTCACTGCTTGAGGTGCTAATTGCAGTAATTGTTCTTGCAATAGGCTTGCTGGGTATAGGTGGTCTTCAGGTGTTGTCGCTGAAAAATAATCACAGCGCCTACTTGCGTTCTCAGGCGACCTATCTGGCCTATGACATCATTGACAGTATTCGCGTTAATCCTGACGGTATAGCTTCTTATGCAACGGCCGCGACTGATGCGCCCGCATCCCATCAGAGCTGCGAATCTACTACGGCAAACTGCACAACGGCACAAATGGTCACCCATGATCTCAATATCTGGAAGTGTTCACTGGGTGGTTGGGATAGCCATGCGACTTGCACGACCCTGGGGATCACGGGCTTGCTTCCTGGTGGAACCGGCGTTGTGGCCGTCAGTGGTAACGACGTTACTGTAACCGTAGCCTGGATAGATGATCGTGACGGTACATCCACAACCAGTCTAGCAGTGAGTACACGGATATGAGTGCAATCAAAAGAAACAGACGCGATGCGGGTTGTTTAAACCGGGTCAGATCAAAGGGTGTTGGCCTTGTTGAGATTATGGTGTCACTCGCCATAGGGCTTGTGCTGATGGCGGGTATTATCCAGATCTACCTCTCCAGTAAACAGACTAATACCGCCGCTGAAGATATCGCGCGGATGCAGGAAAACCTTCGTTTTGCCGCTGAACTGATAACCAATGATATTCGTATGGCCGGCTTTATGCCCTGTAGGCAGACCAATAAAACGGTCAATGTACTCAATTCTACAGCGGGTGTTGGGGGTGACTTCTTTACTCAGGGCATTAATGGCTATGATGGAAATATTACGGATGATGATACTGGGTCGGATGATCGTGGTATTGCTGGTATTGCAGCATTGGGATCACCTTTCACCAATCATGTAGCAGGAACCGATATGGTCTCCATTTTACGTGGTGGCGACGCTGATTTTAGTATTGTTCAGCATGTGCCGACATCGGCCCAATTCAAGTTGGATGCACTGAGTACATTGAATGATGGTGATATCGTAATGATTTGCGATTTGGTTCAGGCTTCTATACTACAGATCACCAATACAAACTCTTCGAACGTCACAGCGGTACATAATACGGGGGTCGCAGGCGTCACTCCTGGTAATTGCACCAAAGGCCTTGGATACCCGAAAGATTGCACAACTACCAATGGTACGGCTTACTCGTATGGACCGGATTCTCATTTAATAAAATTTGATTCCTGGCACTATTATATTGGTACAAACAACTCGGGTATGCGTTCGCTTTATCGGGCAGGGCTTGTTAATACATCGGGTGCAGTCTCAATGGCTTCACAGGAGCTAGTTCAAAATATTGAGAACATGCAGCTGCTGTACGGTGTTGATGCCGATGAGGATGGTAATGCCGAGCGCTATGTTCGTGCGGATCAGGTGCTGGATGTCTCGGGTGCTACCTGGAATCAGGTGGTCTCCGTTAGATTGGGTATCCTTGCTCAAACCCCCAGGGAAATTGCGACCGCGACTGATTCCAAGACTTATAGTCTGGCTGGGTCGGGGTTTTCACCGGCTGCGACAGACCGGCGTCAACGGTACGCCTATAACACCACAGTAAAAATTCGCAATCGAGGTAAGTTGTAATGGCTAGGCGAATTCATCAGCAAATTAATATTAAGCGACAGGGCGGTGTCGTATT
>JAPHUG010000503.1 GCA_026197195.1 Sedimenticola sp. | reverse complement strand
GTTTATCCAATCCTTCGCGGATTGCCACCACGGCCTGCGCCGCCTCTTCTGTATTCACCGTAATACGCACCAGCTCCGAGCCGGCCCGATGCAGCTGTGCCACTTGCGTGATCGTGGCAGCAATATCCGCCGTATCCGTATTGGTCATTGACTGAACGACAACGGGGGCTGACCCACCAACCGTTACATCACCAACACGAACAGCAACGGTTGAAACACGTTTTCCAGAAGAGCGTGACATGTTTTTTACTCAGAGAAACTTGATGGCGACACCCGTACCCGGCTCGACTCTCACCACGACAGCCCGTTGGGGCAGGGGGTCTTCAATATCCAGCGCCACCACTTCGACCTCTTCATCCACGGCAGGAAGCGGTTCATCCATGACCAGCAGATAGAGCCCACTGTGGGAGAGATCGCGGGTGTAGACTTGCCGCACACGCCCCTCCGCATCCGTTAATTGAACATGGGAGCGGAGGGCAAAGCGCGGGTGTTCTCTGTTATCTGCTGAGGGCACCATGAATCAAGTCTCTTCCTATCGGTTATTTTTTGAGTCTGGCCGCTACACGCAGACGCAGGGCATTGAGCTTGATAAAGCCGCTGGCATCCTTCTGATCATAGGCCCCTTCATCATCTTCAAAGGTGGCGATCGTAGCATCGAACAAGCTGTTGGTATCGGATTTACGCCCGGCAACAATCACGTTACCTTTGTAAAGTTTCATACGGACGACACCATTGACTACCTGCTGGGTATGATCGATGAGGGCCTGTAGCGCTTCACGCTCAGGGCTCCACCAATAACCGTTATAAACGATGCTGGCATACTTGGGCATCAACTCATCCTTCAGGTGAGCGGCCTCCCGGTCCAAGGTCAGGGACTCAATTGCACGGTGCGCCTTGAGCATGATGGTTCCGGCTGGGGTCTCATAACAACCGCGGGATTTCATGCCGACATAACGATTTTCAACGATATCATCCCGACCAATGCCATTCTCACCACCTACCTTGTTCAGGTAGACCATCACCTCGGCTGCACTCATGGGCTTCCCATCAATCGCTACGATGTCGCCCTTTTCATAGGTCAGTTCAACATAGGTGGGTTCATCCGGAGCCTGCTCAGGCGATACACTCCAGCGCCACATATCTTCTTCCGGCTCGGCCCAGGGGTCTTCCAGAATATCGCCCTCGTAAGAGATATGCAGTAAGTTGGCATCCATCGAGTAGGGTGATTTTTTACCCTGTTTAACATAGTCGATCTGGATACCGTGATCCTCAGCATATTTCATCAGCTTCTCACGTGAGAGCAGATCCCATTCACGCCAGGGGGCGATCACCTGTACATCAGGCTTCAGAGCATAAGCACCCAGTTCAAAACGAACCTGGTCATTACCCTTGCCGGTCGCACCATGGGAAATCGCATCAGCACCAGTCTCATTGGCGATCTCAATCAATCGCTTGGCAATCAACGGACGTGCAATTGACGTACCCAATAAGTATTCACCCTCGTAGATCGCGTTGGCACGGAACATGGGAAAGACAAAATCACGGGCAAACTCTTCAGTGAGATCATCAATATAGATCTCCTTGACACCGGCGGCTTCCGCCTTGGCACGGGCAGGTTCCAACTCTTCACCCTGCCCAATGTCAGCCGTAAATGTAACCACCTCGCAGTCATACTCTTCCTTAAGCCACTTGAGGATGATGGATGTATCCAGACCACCTGAATATGCGAGCACAACCTTTTTAACGCCAGACGCTGACATGGGATAACTCCGTAAAATTGCTGCCGATGATTCGGCAATCGGGCCACGATAAACGTTGCATTATAGCGCAGTTGAGAGGCTTTTTTACCCTCTGCATCGATGGGTTTTCATGCTAATCACCTCAGTCAGCCGGTAATCCCGCGCCGAAGATACCCTGATCAACGACCCTGACGCCGCCAACGTCTGACAATGGCATCCACATCGATACTCTCAGGACCATCCCGCCACATATTGAAGAAGTCGATATCGTTACTATTGGGCTCGGGATTAGGGCGATGGAACTGAAAACGTGTCGGTAGCGGCACCGCTTCGCCCAGGGCCATGGCCTCACCCCGACCTAATGCTGCCAGGATACTCACCAGATTGGATTCCGCATCCGGAACCAGGTCCCGGATATATTGTTGATCATCCGGGTTAGTGACCCGCAGGCAGATAAAGCTACTGCACTGGGCCAGTACGGTTTCAGAGAGTTCATGAGGGCGTTGACTGACAACGGCAAGGCCAACACCGTACTTGCGTCCCTCCTTGGCAATTCGCTCCATTGATCGGCGGGTCCCTTCAAACTGGGTACCGGCTTCACGGGGAATATAGTTGTGGGCCTCCTCGCAGACCAACAGTATGGGAAACTCTCGAGATTGCGGATTCCAGTAGTTGAATTCAAAAGCCAGCCGGCCAATCTGGGCTGATACAGTAGGCCGCACATCAAACGGCACTGAGCTGAAATCAATGACGGTTATCTGTCGTCGCGGTTCCACCAGACCCACAAATTCACGCAACAGATCACCCAGGGAGTCTGACGTCTTGCGGCGTTTGGGTTTAAACAGAAAATCATAACGAACATCATTAAAGCGACTCTGCAACTTGATCAGGAATTCATCAAACTGACCATACAGCGGCCCTTTTACCTTACCAAAATCAGTCACCTGCTCATTCGCGCGCTTGAACTGATGAAACAGCTCCGCCAGTGAAAAATAGACCGGCGAATCGATGGAGATATGGGCATCCTCCATATCACTGTTGGCTTTTCTTCGAAGCATTAAGAGCACTTCACGCAGAAACGCCATCTGGGTTGACGACTTGCTGTCCTCTCGATCAATCAGCAGATCAACCAGCTCACCGTAGGTCAACAACCAGTAGGGAATCTCAAGACTGCGGGCATCAATATAGCGGTAGGTGCCCTCGGAAAAGGCCGAATGTTCGTAATCACCATCCTTCCAGACATACTCTCCATGCAGATCCAATAGAATCACATGGGACCTGGGCATCACCTCGACCGTGCGCTGTAGAATACTGGCCACAGCCCAAGACTTACCCGCGCCGGATTGTCCCAGGATAGCCACATGCCTGCCAAAAAGGGCGGTCGGGTTAAGACAAACACCTAGCGAGGTAAAAGAGGGCAGGACGCCCAACTCAAATCCGGTTGATTGAAATTTCTTGAACAGGATGGCAATTTCATCCGGCTGTACCACATGCACTTCGGCGCCGGGGGTCGGGTAATGAATGACGCCGCGGTGAAAGCTTCGATCTTCATCCAGCTCACCCAGTGGCACCAGTGTCATTCCCCCCCTGACACCACCCGCATTCACAGCGTACTCCTGGCCTGCACTGATGACCATGGTCACCACCTCGACACCTCGTTGCTTGACCATCATGTAGGTGCCCAACTGCCCTACGGCCATCTCATGGCCTTCTACCGTTACCACCGGAAAATCATCACCCTCCATTCGGGTAAGCTCAGCCAGCATGATGTTTTCACGTACTTCGGTAATTCTACCGATCAGGGTATTTGTATTTGCCATCATTGTTAGACCCGTTCCTGGTTATTCAATGCGGTTTATTATTATTTCTGCCACTACCTGCAAAGGTAGAATATCCCACATTAGCACGGTTTGTTGTGAATTATTATCCAGGACGGCCGGGTTAATCAGGCGATGGATTGAGGACAAGGGATACTAACGGGCGGACAATACAACAGGTGAAATGATCAAAAGTCTCCAAGAAAATCCATCAACAAGTCCGCAAACGCCTTTGGCTGCTCCGCATAGACCCAGTGGCCTGCAGACGGGATTGACTTTAATTGAGCCTGGGGAAAAAGACGCTGGATAGTGCCATGGGCTTGAGGTTTAACATAATCCGATTGCCCGCCATAGATGAATAAGGTGGGTCCTTTATAGGCCGCTGCTTTTGGAGCCGGGAAATCGACAATCATTGACATTCCCGCAGTCAATCCTGCCAGGTTCATACGCCAGTCCCAAACACCCTCCACAAGCTGAAGATTCTGCAGCAAAAACTGACGCAGCCCCACCTCATTTAAGTATCGCGCAAGCAGAGCATCTGCTTCAGACCGGCTCCCTACACGGGCCTCTTCAACGGCATGGAGTGCCCTGTAGATCTGATCAAAACGGTTAGGGTAAGGGACCGGTGCAATATCCACGACGACCAGCCCGGTAACACTATCCGGCTGCTCCAGGGCTAACCACATAGCGGTCTTCCCGCCCATGCTATGCCCAATCAGGAGCGCCGAATCCAGGCCCTGCTCATCAATGAGCTGTTCGATATCACGGGCAAGCGCCGGGTAGCTGACATCGGGATCATGGGGCGACCGGCCATGATTCCGAAGATCGGGCACAATCACATGAAAGTGAGAGGCCAGCCCTTTAGCAAGCGTCAGCCAGTTGGAGGAGGATCCCAGCAGCCCATGAAGCAAGATCAGCGAGGGGTGCTGATCAGTGTAACTGCCAAATTCACGGTAATGAAGTCGCATGCGGTTTCCTGACTGAAAACAGTAACGGCGCAGGATCGCGAGAGGGAACCGCGATGCTGCGCCGACCAATCCGCTCTGTCTAACGTTTTTTAGGCGGCATCAGATCGGTAATGGAACCCTCTGCCATCTCTGCTGCAAAACAGATTGTCTCATTCAGTGTTGGATGAGGGTGAATGGTCAAACCGATATCTTCAGCGTCGGCCCCCATCTCCAGCGCCAGCACGGTTTCACCGATCAGTTCACCCGCATTCACACCGACGATACCGGCCCCCAGAATACGCTTGGTTTCCGGATCAAACAGGAGTTTGGTCATACCCTCTTCACGGCCAATGCCGAGTGCACGGCCAGAAGCGGCCCAAGGGAAGGCGGCCTTCTCATATTCGATACCCTTCTCTTTTGCTTCTGTCTCGGTGAGACCCATCCAGGCCACTTCAGGATTGGTATAGGCGACAGAGGGGATGGTCAGTGGATCAAACAGGGCGTGATGGCCTGAAATGATCTCTGCAGCCACTTTCGCTTCATGGGTGGCCTTGTGTGCCAACATGGGATTACCGACCACATCTCCGATCGCAAAAATGTTCGGCACATTGGTTCGCATGTGCTGATCAACCTGAATGAAACCACGCTCATCCACATTAACTCCGGCAAGATCGGCACCAATCAATTTACCATTGGGCACACGACCCACTGCAACCAAAACCTTGTCATAAACGACCGATTTTTCAGGGGCGTTTTTACCTTCAAAAGAGACCTTCAAGCCGCCCTTCTGCGCCTTGATATCAGTCACCTTGGTATTCAGCATAATGGAGCTGAACTGATCCTTGAGGCGCTTCTGCAGTGGACGTACCAGATCGGGATCACAGCCGGGGATCAGACTGGGCTGTAATTCAACCACATCAATCTGACTACCCAGTGTGGCATAGACCGTACCCATCTCCAGACCAATAATACCGCCACCCACAACCAGCATTTTTTTCGGTATATCTTCCAGAGCCAATGCCCCGGTGGAGTTAATC
>JAPHUG010000285.1 GCA_026197195.1 Sedimenticola sp. | reverse complement strand
TTATTCAATCCAAGTGCAGAAATTGAACCCAGGCCGGTGATGACGACACGAACACTCATGCCTCTGTTTTATTATTCATCAATGCCTGAACACCGGTAACAATATCCTCTACAGTTCGGAGATTTTCCAACTCATCATTTGGTACTTCGATATCACAGATCTCTTCCACTTCATAAACGATGGTAATGGCATCCAGTGAAGTGACACCCAGATCCTGCAGAGAGGTCTCCAGTGTGATGGTGTCCGCAGCAATCATTTTTTGATTGGCGATGGCTTTTTTTACTATAGTTTCAATGTCCGAACTCATGATATATGCTTCCATTTATACTTCGAAATTGACTGGATTTGCTGTTACTTACATCCAAATCCACTGTATCATCACTCAAATATGAATAGCAATCCTATCTTGCTCTACCGCTCTGTCGAAAATAAATTCTGCCAACTTGCCCAACTATTACGTAACCGTCCTGACAGTGAGCATGAGCAAGCGGCTGTTCGAATCATCATCCAGGTTGTGCTACTCGTCTATGTTCTTGCATCTGGCCCCTCTAATTATACAACCATCAATGACTGGTATTTTGTACTAACCTTTATTTCTCTATTCATAGGCCTCTCGACTGGCCTTTTCATTGCCATCCTGTTAAAGCCCGACAAATCACCTATTCGCCGAATCATAGGTATCTTTGCCGATGTCTCGGCGTTCAGTGCAGGTCTCGCACTGACAGGATCACTTGGTGCACCCTGGTATGCGGTCTATCTATGGATCACTTTTGGCAATGGATTCCGCTATGGCGAAAACTATCTCTATCTTTCCGGTATTCTCTCGGTAGTCGGCTTCAGTATCGTCCTGTTCATCACACCTTATTGGCAAGAGAACCTGCCTCTGGGGATAGGCCTACTGGTTTCACTTATAGTATTACCAGGTTATGCCGCCAAGCTAACCAAGCGTATCCACCATGAACGCAGACGGGCTGAAGCGGCCAGCCATGCCAAGAGTGAATTTCTGGCCCGTATGAGTCACGAAATACGTACACCTCTGAATGGGATTATTGGTACCGGTGAACTCCTCAAGAGCTGTACATTAAACCCTGTTGAACGTGAGTATGTTGACACCATCTACTCATCCGGTCATACCCTGCTACGGTTGATAGAAGACATTCTGGATATCTCCAAGATTGAAGCAGGAAAACTTGAAATCGAGCATACCCCCTTTAATCTCTACGCCTTGGTTAACAGCACCACTAAAATGCTCGCCTCGCAGGTGAACAGTAGAAAGGTCAGGCTCTATACCTCGATCGACCCCGACATTCCCTTTCGACTGATTGGTGACCCGCTTCATCTGCGGCAAGTGTTGATTAACCTGATTGGAAATGCCATCAAGTTCACAGAAGTCGGCCATATAGAAATACGCTGTAGTAAAATAGAGCGCCAAAATCAGGTAATCAAGGTGCGTATAGCCGTCACCGACACGGGCATCGGCATACCAGAAGCCATCCAAACAAAAATATTTGAAAAATTTACCCAGGCCGACGGTAGTACTACACGCCGTTTTGGTGGCACAGGATTGGGTACCACGATTGCCAAGCAACTGGTTGAATTAATGGGTGGCACCATTGATCTGAAAAGTACTCATGGCAAGGGCAGTACCTTCTGGTTTGATCTCTCCCTTGATATACAGGATAAGATTGTCTCGGACAGTGAACTTCAATTAATGCAACGCTGTCACGTACTGCGACTCGCATCTCAACAACAGACAGAACAGAGCAATGCGGAACACTGCCTGCATGGCTGGGGCGTAAAGCTGTCCGGTGCAGCTTCTTCCCATGAGGCTATCAAACAACTCAAGCAGGCAACCAGGGAGGCCCGCCCCTATCATCTGCTGCTTATCGATAATCTACCCGACAGCAGTGACATCACCTCACTGATCGAAGAGCTGCTGCAAGAGCGGCTCTATCATGAAACCGCTATTCTGCTGATCGCACCGGATAAAGAGAAGACGGAGCGGGCACTGCCGAAAACCGTACGGGATCGCATCCATGTGCTTGCCAATCCGGCAGACAAGATTCAACTGTTCAATATTCTGCATGCCTCACAGGTTATCGATCTTGAAGCTCACAGCAGTTTGGAAAATGAGAATGACACCTCAGTAACACTCGATACGACACAACCGCCGCTTGAGATCCTGATGGCAGAAGATAATGCTATTAACCGCTTGGTACTAGGCAGGATGCTGGAGCAGGCAGGCCATACACACCAGCAAGTCGAGGATGGTCAGGAGTTGCTCGATGCACTGGAGACACGCCACTATGACCTGGTGATCGTCGATATGCAGATGCCGCAACTGGGTGGGCTGGAGGCCTTCAAGATCTTCCAGTTTGCCCATCCGCAAAACACCCTGCCTTTCATCATCCTCACAGCCAATGCCACAATCGAAAGCCGCAAGGAGTGTGAAGCAGCAGGAATAAAGTGGTTTCTAACCAAACCGGTGTCAGCACAGAAACTCTACCGGGTTATTCAGATGGCGGTGAACGACTCGCCAGATAATCTGCCCCAGGAGACGCTGGACCCACCAGCTACCGGCAGCGATGATAACGAGATCCTAAATCATGATACCGTTAACGAGTTAATCTCTTTGGCACCAAATCAGGATTTTCTTATCCGCCTACTCGATAAAATGAAACAGGATGGAGCCCAGTTAATCACTGACATGTCTGCGGCTGTAACTGAAAATAGCCCAGAGCAGTTCAGCGCCCTTGCCCATGCTTTAAAGGGCTCGGCAGCCAATCTTGGGCTTATTCAACTACAGGCAGAAGCGCTGACAGCCGAACGAATCCCGCCCGCTCAGTTGACTGAGAAAGGAATGCCCCAGGTCGACAGCCTGCAATCGGTCTTCCAACGTGGCATTGAAGAACTAGGGAAGATGATCGCCAAACAGCCGTGACCTTCCAGGTCTAAACCGTTAGCTTTATGTCATCCCCTTGCGCGGAATCTTAAGCACTACTCACCTGGCGAAGCCCTTCCCCTGAAGTCTTGTCTGCAGACCAGCGCTTATTCTGGGCATTGACCAAGTACTCCATCAGTCGCAGGTTCTTACCCGACAGCTTCATCGCGGTATCAACCCAGATGTTGACCACGTCCATAAGCTCCTTGTATGAAAGCGGATTAAACTGTTCCATTACTTTCTCAAGCCCCTCGAAACCTGCACTTCTAACCTGCTGGTGTCGAATGAACTCATGAACGGCAGCAATCCCCTTTCCATCGTCAACGACCTGATCAATCACGCCTAACTCATAGAGTTCATCTGCGGTATAGACCTTGCCACTGGCGATGATACGTTTTGCCATGGCAGGGGCAATTCGTCTGGCAAGGAAGCTAAATGCCCCCATACCTGGAAACATACCAAAGACCGTTTCAGGAAAACCAAATTTGGAACTACGCTCGGCTATCAGAACATTAGCCGCCAAGGCCGCTTCGAACCCCCCTCCCAGCGTCTCACCCTGTACCAGGGCAATTGTCGTGATCGGCAGGCCATAGCCGGTGATGGAAGCATAGAGGATATCGATACAGGCCTTGGCATAATCGGACAGTTTTGCCCTGTCACCCTCTCGAATCAGTTTGATAAAGAGGTCCAGATCCCCGCCTAGACAGAATACACCCGGCTCAGAGGAGCAGAGGATCTGATAGCGTAATCGCTCGGGATCAGCGGTATCCTGGGCCTTTTTTACCTGGGAAGCGACCAGCGATTGAACCTGTTGAAGATCATTAATCAACCCCGTCGTAATACAGGGTCGATCGGGATAACGCAGTTTAGCCCACACGGCGTGATACTCTGAATCGAATTCCACATCCACATGTGTTAGCCCACTGTTACTTGCTAACTTCATCTTCTGCTGCTTCATATTTCCCACTCCTAGTCTTCTATAAAAAGATAAACAGGGGGATTCTGACAGCACAAGACCACTCCTCTCCGGCATGGCTCACCATGGGGTAAGTCAATCCATTATCCTGGCTGATCTTGCAAAAGAATCCCGCAACAAACTAGCAATTCCTATGCCTACCTACTGAATCAGTAACCTACAATCTCCTGTACAGGCTGTTACGTATTATTTGAATTTCGGATCAGCAACTACTCATACTTCAATCACAAAACCAAAGAGTTCTTTTTCTTTCGGCACATAACTGCGCGGTAGTTCACCAAAGCATACTTACACAGCAAGCCTCTTACCTGTATTGCGCTGGATCAAAAAAGTCGACCAAGGAAGAAAAAGCAAAAAACTCATGGCTAGCCACAACCCAATGCCCTTTATTCCTGCCCGATAAGATGACAAAAGCAATCACCCATTGTCCAGTCATTAAATACCTAGAGATTAACTGCGTTTCTCTTTTGACAAGAATCAGGCTGTAAGAAGGATAATGGCAGCCGGTTGCCGGACAGCCACTGCCGCGAAGCACTATTTAGTCACGAATGAAACTATTATGCTCAAAAGCAAGCTTACAAAGGCATCAGTGGCTAGTGCTGTTTTTGTTGGGGCGAACCCGTGCGGTTGCAACAGCCGTATAGGGGTCATCAGGCCAGTAGTGTTTTGGATAACGACCTTTCAACTCTTTTCTTACTTCAGCATAAGTCCGCTGCCAGAAACCAGCCAGATCCTGTGTCACCTGAATCGGCCTCTGGGCAGGCGACAGTAAGTGAAGCATCACGGGTACAGACCCATTATTAACCGCTGGTGTCTGCTGCAAACCAAACAGCTCTTGAAGTTTTACCGCAAGCACCGGGGGAGAATTGGCCTGATAGATCAATTTTTTGCGGCTTCCAGAGGGCATTTCCAGGCTGCTCGGCGCCAATCGGTCCAGTGTCTGTTGCTGTTCCCAGGTGAGCCTGTTGTTCAGCAGGCTGGCGAGATCCAGTTTTTTAAGCTGCCCCGCTTTTGTGATGCCATTCAGCCAAGGGAGTAGCCACTCTTCCAGTTGATTCAATAATGCGTCATCCGACAAATCTGGCCAGTCTGCATGGGGCTGCCAGCCCCTTACCGACGCAACCCGCTCACGCCACTGCAACAGACTGTCATTCCAGTTAAGCGCACCCAGACCAAGTTGACGCACACCACTCAACATCGCCTGAGCAACCTCTGCGTGATCAGGGTTTGGTTGATCTCGGCTAGACAAGATCAGCGCCCCAAGAGACTCCTGCTCTTTCGCCACCACAGACTGGCTTGACTCATCCCAGGTCACCTTCGCTCTCTGTTCGATGTGGCGCGCCTGTGTCATTCTGATTTGATCCAGTGACACTTCAGAGGCCAGGTAGATGCGCCCATCACGTTTACCCGCATCCATCGCCGCCACCACAAGATACTCATGCCGCACCAAAGGGTCACCCTCCGGCAGCCGAACGGCCCGCCCCGTTACCAGTAAATAACGGCCATCAGCCCCTCCCGTCCGCTTGGCGATACGATCAGGAAAGGCCAGTGATAACAAACCTCCGATACTCACCGCACCGGAACGGTCTGCCGAATCCAGCAACTTGAGTCTTCGGCTCCACTGCTTTATGGCACGCTCCACACGTCTACAGGCTGATGCATCAAGCAATGGATCTTTAATATTACGACGCCATCCCTCCAGCCATTGCACCCGCTCTTCCAGATCCACCCCGACGGATGTGCCTGTCTGACGACGTAGAATATCCCGTTCACTTAACAGACCGGCCAAATCAAGCGCTAACGGGCGATGCGGACCGGCGTTTAATAGCATGTGCGACAACCTGGGATGCAGTGCCAGCCCGACCATATGACGGCCGGCAGCCGTTATTCTATTCCCCTTATCCAGAGCATCCAGCTGTTGCAGAAGAGCCTGTGCCTGTGAATAGGCACCGGTTGGTGGGGGATCAAGCCAAACTAGCGCTTCAGGATGGGAGACACCCCAGAGTGCCAGCTCAAGCACCAGAGGGGCCAAGTCAGCCTCGGCTATTTCAGGGGGATGAAAGGGCGGCAATCGAGACTCATCCGCCAGTGTCCAGAGGCGGTAACAGACACCAGGAGCTAACCGACCTGCCCGACCTGCCCGCTGGGCGGCAGAGGCCTTCGAAACTCGGACGGTCTCCAGGCGGGTCAGACCGCTATTTGGGTCAAACCGGGGACGGCGTGACCAACCACCGTCAACAACCGTGGTGACCCCTTCGATGGTCAGACTGGTTTCAGCAATCGAGGTTGCCAGAATGACTCGCCGGCGATCTTCTATTGGGTTCAACGCCGCATCCTGCTCTTCTCGACTCAAATCACCATAGAGCGGAAATACCGATACCGCAGAGGGTAACGTCTGCTTAAGCGCCGCCTCTGCACGACGTATCTCCCCTGAACCTGGAAGAAAGGCCAGGATATCCCCTTCAGTCTCTCGTAGAGCACGTTTAATACCCTTAATCACCCTTTCATGGGCATTGACCTGGGACAACCGGTCCAGATAGCGATGTTCCACAGGATAGCTAACGCCCTCCGCCGCAATGACGGGAGCACCACCGAGCAGACCGGAGACAGCCTCTGTATCCAGGGTGGCCGACATCACCAGGATGCGCAGATCATCGCGCAGATTTTTCGTCACATCCAGGGTCAACGCCAGAGCCAGATCTGCCTGGAGACTTCGCTCATGGAACTCATCAAAAATGATCAGCCCTATCGAGGTCATCTCTGGGTCATCCTGCAGTCGACGGGTCAGTATCCCTTCTGTCACCACCTCAATACGTGTTTTGCCAGAGACCTTACGATCAAACCGGACCTGATAGCCGACCTGCTCACCTACAGACTCAGAAAGCAGTTGAGCCATTCGTCTGGCGGCCGCCCGGGCCGCCAGGCGCCGAGGTTCCAGCATCAAAATTTGTTTTCCTTCAAGCCAGGAGTGCCTGATCAGATCAAGCGGTACCAAGGTAGTCTTTCCCGAACCGGGCGGCGCCACCAGCACAACGCGCTGATGGGTTCTCAGCGCCTCAGCCAGACGGGGTAAGACCGGTATAATAGGGAGTTCCATTATCAAAGAAACAACAGCAAATCGTGTGAGAAGAGTGGGTGGTTTATGATTTCTGGCCGTTCTTTTATCATGGGTCCAATCCCGTTTCAAAAAGGGTCACACTGACCATGAGCAAGAACAAAGCACCGGTAACACCTGCCATCCGTCAACTCAGGGCGCACAAGGTGCCTTTCACTGATCATCTGTATCGCTATGAAACAGGCGGCGGCACTCGCGTTTCATCCAGGGAGTTGGGCGTTGATGAACATGTCGTCATTAAAACCCTGATTATGGAAGATGAGGCCAAACAGCCACTTGTTATCCTGATGCATGGTGATCAAGAAGTCTCCACAAAATCACTGGCCCGCTGTATAGGTGTTAAAACCATCAGCCCATGCAAACCCGAGGTGGCCGACCGCCACTCCGGCTACCAGATTGGGGGAACATCCCCTTTCGGTACCCGGAAAGAGATGCCGGTCTATTGCGAAGAGACCATTTTCGATCTGGATAAGATCTATATCAATGGAGGAAAACGGGGCTATCTGATCGCACTCTCACCCATCGACCTGAAAAGGGTGCTTAATCCGGTAGCCGTCTCAGCAAGCCAATAAACATCAGCCTGAATTATTCGTTCGCTTTCCAGTCAAGGCCACCAGGCCTAAGGCGCCAAAAAATGCCGCCACGATCGCATTGTCCTGGCTCAGGCCCAGCGCAAGGGCGGAGTAGCCAGCAATACCCCCACCAATCGCACTAAAGGCAAGACTGCGCATAAATCGGCAAAATGCGCAGGATTGTTTTTTTTTACCGGCCATACGAGCAACCCAGTGTTGAGACAGAGAGCGTCATCCAAAGTATAACGGCTTTGATTGACCTATCCAGCCGCAGTCAGTTCTGTGCGTTGTTTGTCACAGGCTAGTGACAAACCAAAGGCCTCACCCTCCGGGAAGTCCTGTGCCACGATCCATATCTGGCTGATCGATTCATCCAGCTTCGGCAACATGCGCAAGGTATTGCGCGTCCTCTCCTGATCAAAGAAGGCAAAGGGCTCATCCAGAAAGACAAACTGCCGTCCCCCCTCTGTACGCTTGATAAGGGCCTGTGAGAGCGCCAGTCGAACTGCCAGCATGATCTGCCGCTGGGTGCCGCTGGATATCTCATCGAGATCCATAAAATCCCTCTTCTGGCTGGAGAAGACCCGAACCGTCAGATCATCATCAATTTGCAGGTGCTCGTAATTGTTGTCCGTAAAGATAGGCAGCGTATTTCGTACCGAGTCACCCAGATCCCGGTTGAAGCGTTGTGACAGGTGCCGGGTGGCGCCACCCAGCAACTCCAGCGAACGTTCACGCAGGGCAATACGCCGGTCATGATCAGCGATCTGACTGAGGAAGCCACGCTTGATCTCTTCAAGCTGTTGCCCTTTCTCGACCCTGCCACGCTCTTTCTGGATGGCCATTCCCAGTCGAATCCCCTGCTGCTGAAGCTGCTCTTTTGTTCGCTCCAAATCTTCTAGTATTTGTTCAACTTCAGACTCTAACTCACTGATTAATATTGATTCACTTCGAATTAATTCCGCAACATCCTGTTGAGGCTCTTCACCCTGCATCGCATCAGGCTCACCACTGGGCATGACTGGC
This sequence comes from Sedimenticola sp., assembly GCA_026197195.1. GTDB lineage: Bacteria > Pseudomonadota > Gammaproteobacteria > Chromatiales > Chromatiaceae > Sedimenticola. The sequence continues at coordinate 146 of JAPHUG010000285.1, read as the reverse complement.
ACAGGACGCAACAGGGCGTTCTCGACAGCGCCTGCCAACTGCTCACCCTGGATAAGCAGATCGGTAATCTTCGACCGCTTAGCGGCCACCCTGATCCAAAGCAGTAGAAACAGAACCGCAAACAGGCCCGTTGCATAGAGCAACCA
>JAPHUG010000284.1 GCA_026197195.1 Sedimenticola sp. | reverse complement strand
CTGGAGAGGCGGCTGAGCAGGCGGGTATCAAGGTGGGTGATCGCATTCGAGCCGTTGATGGCGTGCCAGTCGCCACCTGGACTGAATTGGTTAAGACAATTCAGAAACAGCCAGGAAAGCTGGTGAGTCTCTCTGTGGAGCGTTCAGGCTATACGTCTGATATTCAGCTCATCGTTGGGGAAAAAAAACAGGCGGACAAGGTGGTTGGTCGAATCGGTGCGGGACCTTTTGTGGCAGACGACCTGTTTGATGACTATCGGGTAAAGGTTGTTTATGGGCCCGCAGAAGGTATTGTGGTGGCGGTATCGAAAACAGGCGAGATGTCTCTGTTTATGCTCAAGATGCTGGGCAGGATGCTAACGGGTGATATCTCCATAAAAAATCTCAGTGGTCCTATCTCCATTGCCCAGACGGCAGGGAAAACGGCCAGTTATGGCTTCACGCAATTTTTGAAGTTCCTGGCGCTGGTCAGTATCAGTCTGGGTGTCCTTAATCTGCTTCCCGTTCCTGTCTTGGATGGGGGGCATCTGTTCTTCTTCCTTGTGGAAGCAGTCAAAGGGAGCCCGCTTTCAGAGTCTGCACAGGCAATGGGACAGAGGGTGGGGCTGGCCATTCTGCTCGGATTAATGGGACTGGCCTTCTATGTCGATTTGAATCGGCTCTTCAATTAGCAAAATATTTCGTTCTTTGCTTGGGCGTGGTGGAAAGATTAATTATACTAGGACGCCTTTTGCATCCTTAGTCAGGGGTATTTTTCCTGTTTGATTAGGGAAGTACATATAGATCAACATGTTGTGTTAGTCTGTCCGGATGAGTGATTGTGGGCATCCAAAGCGTTAGACTACGCGTTTGCCAATTGTAAAGATTAGGCGCTGGTGCAACGGAACAATGCCACCAACGAAAAAATGATCATGGATAGACTTATAAAACAAAACCTTACAAAGATAATATGAACCTGGTTAATACGATTCGCATTTTACTTTTTTCCTTCATTCTTGCTCTTCCTCAACTGGGATGGAGCGAGACTTTTGTCGTAAAAGATATTCGGGTAGAGGGGCTGCAACGCATCTCCCCTGGAACGGTTTTTAATTACCTGCCGGTAAAGATCGGGCAGCGCATCGAAGCGGAAGAGACGGGGGAGATCATCCGGGCCCTGTTTAAGACCGGCTTTTTCAAGGATGTGAAGCTGGAGCGGGAAGGTGATGTTCTGATCGTCTTTGCAACCGAGCGACCAGCCATTGCCAAGATTGAAATAGAAGGGAACAAATCGCTAGAGACAGACCCCCTGCTGATGGCGCTGAAAGATATAGGTCTTGCTGAAGGGCGTGTGTTCAATCGCTCTATTCTAGCCAAGATCGAACAAGAGCTGCAGCGACAGTATTTCAATCTGGGTAAATATGCGGTCAAGCTCTCCTCAACGGTGACCCCGCTTGAGCGAAATCGAGTGGCGATTAATATCAGCATCTCTGAAGGCGGTACCGCACGCATCAAGAAGATTAATATTATTGGTAATAGTGCGTTTGAAGAGGAGGATCTGCTGGATCAGTTCAGCTTGAATACCACGGGTTTCCTCTCTTCCTTTACCAAGGATGACCAGTATTCAAGACAAAAGCTCTCTGGCGATCTTGAAAAACTCCGCTCTTTTTATCTGGACCGGGGCTTTATCAATTTTAAAATCACTTCCACCCAGGTCTCTATAACGCCCGACAAGAAAGATATCTATGTCACAGTGAATATAGAGGAGGGTGATGTCTATACCCTCAGTGATATTCGGCTGACCGGAGATCTGGTACTCGCTAAAGAGGCCTTCTTTCCGATGATTCATCTGGTCCGAGGCGAGGTCTTTTCTCGTAAACAGGTGATTGGCAGCGCTGAACGGATCAATACACTGCTCGGTAATAACGGCTACGCCTTTGCGAATGTAAATAGTATCCCGGATATTGATGAGGAGAAAAAACAGGTTGCCATTACCTACTTTGTAGATCCAGGCAAAAGGGTCTACGTCCGTCGAGTTGCTATGAAGGGCAATAGCTCTACTCGAGATGAGGTGTTGCGCCGGGAGATGCGTCAGATGGAATCGGCCTGGTATTCAGCGGACCAAGTCACACGTTCCAGGGAACGGCTGCAGCGGCTAGGTTTTTTTGACGAGGTGAATGTGGAGACCCCTGCAGTTCCGGGTTCGACTGATCAGGTGGATGTGAATATTTCCGTTACAGAAAAGCCGATGGGTAATTTGATGGCGGGTCTCGGTTTCTCCCAGTCGGATGGCGTGATCTTTAGCACCAGCCTGACCCAGAAAAACTTTCTGGGCACGGGCAAGCAGGTCTCTTTGGCCTTTGATAACAGCTCATCCAATACCCATTACCGGCTGGGTTATGTCAATCCCTATTACACTGTAGACGGCATCAGTCGTGGGTTTAATGTCAGCTACCAGAAAACAGATTTTGACGAGGTGGATACGGCCAAATATCTGACAGATACGGGTACGTTGGGTGTAGTGTTTGGTGTCCCCATTACGGAAACTGATCGGGTCAATTTTACCGCCGACTTGATCAGTACCAGCTTTAAACCAGCCACCTCACCTTCTGATGTGGTGAGCGCATTCAAAACCGAGAATGGCGATAGTTTCCTCGATTTTAAAATAGGTACAAGCTGGACGAGAGATTCACGTGATTCGTCACTGATGCCGACAAAAGGGGGTATGCAAAGCCTATCTGCAGCCGCCACACTGCCTGGCAGTGACCTGGAATACTATAAATTGGCCTATCGCCATAAGCGCTATTTCCCCTTGAGTAACTCATTTACGCTGGCTCTAAATGGTGATGTGGCCTATGGCGATGTCTATGGCAGTACTTCGCGCCTGCCGCTTTGGGAGAACTTCTTTGCCGGTGGTATTAAGACTGTGCGTGGTTTCAAAGATCATAGTCTCGGACCGCGTGATAGCAGTAATGATCCGGTGGGTGCCAATGTTAAAATAGTGGGGAATGCAGAAATCTTCTTCCCTGCGCCATTCAAGTTGATGGAAAAGTCGATTCGTCTGGGTCTCTTTTTTGATGCGGGTAACGTCTTCTCGACACATGGTGGGGCTGATTTCGATTTAGGCGAGCTGCGATACTCTACAGGAGCTTCGGCCATGTGGTTATCGCCCATGGGGGCGCTGGGTATGAGTTTGGGATTCCCACTTAATGATAAGTCGAGCGATGATACGGAGATATTCCAGTTTACCTTTGGAACCGCCTTTTAAGCGTTTAGGAGATTACTTTGAAGAAATCAGTCTTTGTCATCCTGGTTACCCTACTGTTTTGCTGGAATATTTCAGCCACAGCGGGTGATTTTAAAGTGGGTGTGGTTGACCTGAATAAGGTCATGGAAAAGTCACCTCAAGCAGAGGGTATCAGTAACGCGCTTAAGAAAGAGTTTCAGGCTAGGGACCAGGATCTTGTCGCCAAAGCGAAACAACTGAAACAGCTTGAGGATAAACTTGCCCGGGATGGGGCGGTTATGAGCACGGAAGAGGCCAAACGGCTCGAGAACGATATCCGTGCCCGACGCCGTAAACTCACTACATCCCGTACTGAGTTTCGTGAAGATGCCAATCTCCGGAGAAATGAAGCTGTGAATCGCCTGTTGCGCAAGGTCGGTGAAGTGGTTACACAAATTGGTGAAGAGGAGAAGGTTGATGTGATCTTGACGGACGGTGTCGCTTACTTCAACAAGCGCGTAGATCTCACGACTAAAGTTCTTCAACGGCTTGAAGAGATATACAAGGCGGGACAATAGGTCTGCGCGGTGAGCGGTGTGGCCTATCATCTAGGCGATCTGGCTAAGGAGCTGGGTGCTGAGCTGCTTGGCAGCGGTGATGTTGAAATCACACACGCAGAAACGATTCAGGACGCAGGTGAAGGAGCGATCTGTTTCCTCGCCAATAGCAAGTATCGACAGTTTTTAACTACGACCAAGGCTTCTGCCGTTATACTGAATAGCACAGATGCTAAGCAATGCCCGGTACCTGCTTTAGTAACGGATAACCCCTATCTGATCTATGCCAGGGTAGCCTCTCTGCTCTACCCTGTGTCTGCTGTTACAGGTGGCATACACGCTACAGCCGTGATTGATGACTCCGCAAAGATCCACCCAGATGCATGGGTTGGTCCCTGTGTAGTTATTGGAGCTAAAGTCGAAATAGCATCCGGAGTTTCTGTGGGTGCGGGTTCAGTTATCGAAGATAATTGTGTGATTGGCGAAGACTCAAAACTGGTTGCCAATGTTACTTTATGTCATGACACCCAGATAGGTAAGCGGGTCATTATTCACCCGGGTGCAGTGATAGGCAGTGATGGCTTTGGAAATGCAAATGACAAGGGTGTTTGGTTTAAAGTGCCGCAGATTGGCTGTGTTCAAATCGGGGACGATGTTGAGATTGGTGCCAATACCACCATCGATCGTGGTTCACTACGCAATACGGTAATCAGTAAAGGCGTACGCTTGGATAACCAGATACAAATAGCTCATAACGTACATATAGGGGATCACACCGCTATAGCGGGTTGTGCAGGTATAGCGGGTTCTACTACGATCGGAAAATATTGTACGCTTGGGGGGGGTGTTGGCGTCACGGGGCATCTTGAATTGGGTGATAACACCCACTTTTCAGCCCAGTCGTTAGTCACCCGATCCTTTAAAAATCCTGGATACTATAGTGGTAACCTGCCCGCTGTTCCCAATGGGGAGTGGCGAAAAACTATCGCCAGGGTTCGACGATTACAGCGCACGAACCAGCGAATCAGTAGGTTAGAACAAACCGCCTGTCTGTCGCAGGATGAGAGCGATTCAAGCCAGGAAGATTGAGCAGATAATGCGATCTTTTTTGGCAACGGCTATAACCTAGATCACTGTATCTACTGAAGTTACAGGGGCTGGAGGAGCGTTTTGAGTACGATGGATATTAACAAGGTGTTGACGTTGCTACCGCACCGTTACCCATTTTTATTGATTGACCGGGTGCTTGATTTCGAGAAAGACACTCGCTTGTTGGCGCTGAAAAATGTGACCTATAACGAGCCGTTTTTTAATGGTCATTTCCCTATCAGGCCCGTTATGCCTGGGGTTTTGATTGTAGAAGCCATGGCTCAGGCCACCGGCTTGTTAGCGATGGAGTCAAATCCTGAGACGGTAACCGATACCACGGTTTATCTGTTTGTCGGTATTGATAAGGCGCGATTCAGCAGGCCTGTGGAGCCGGGCGACCAACTGATGATTGAGGTGAAGCAAAACTCGATCAAACGGGGCATAGGTGTATTCTCCTGCACGGCCAAGG
>JAPHUG010000483.1 GCA_026197195.1 Sedimenticola sp. | reverse complement strand
TCATTCTGAACCCATAAAGCACCAAATCTGATAATAGATCATCCAGTAGCCGATTTTAATGCGTTTTAACAAGATGCCAGTTTTTATCTAACCCTGTTCAATAAACCTATCCTTGTCCGGCACCACTTTGTGATTCGATGTCGGACGGATCTGCTTTAATACGGTCGTATCACAAGATTTTTTCACTGACTGAAATATTTGTCATGCCCGTTGAACGTGAAAACAGCTATGGCCTAACTGTTAATACGATATTGTCGATAGTTTGTATCTGTTGATCACCATTAGTTAAAGGGAGGATCATAGCTATATCTCCCAGATTAACTTGCTGTTCATTCTTAACCATTACTGCAATGTCTGGGAGGTCATCCTCTGCAATGGGAAGGAGTGATGCCAGACTCTCTTCCACCTGTTTGATGTTCAAACCAAAAGCTCTAAGTCTCCGTGCATCAATCTCCACATGCACGAAGGGTTCAATTTTAGTGTCCGTTGTGGCGTCATACTGTAGATCACGCCATATTTCCACATCGCCGTCTTTTAGATGGAGTGATGAAAAGGTCTCTCTGAGTGCACTCTTATTCTTTGCTGCCGATTTCTCGTTGATTTCTACAAGTAAGATACCGAGATCACCCCATGGTGCACCCTCGCTATAATGCCAATATAAGACAGCGCTTAGGCGTTGTTGTTCATCCATGGTATAGGTGTAATCTACTTCTGCAATTGTATAAGCCCCTGTTTGCGTGCGGTATGCGCGTTTGACCGTCACTGGAAAATCACTACTTTGTATTTGAAGCAACTGCGACAGTTGATTTGAAAAGGCCGCATCAAATACATCATCGGGGCTTACCGCGGCTTTATCAATATCTCCTGAAACGATCGCATTTTGTTCAAGTGAGAGCGTGCTGGGACCAGTTACCATTAAGGTATTTTTTCGCTGTTTTTCAGTTAAGGCATCCATGGCAGCTACAACGTCTTTTAGATCGTTAGACGCCTTTAAGAACACACGCTGCTGAAGAGAATAAATATGACCCGATTCACCCGGTAAGGTAACGGTGTATATTTTTGGCGTACTTAACAGAAAGGGTGATTTATCGGCGGCTATGTCCAATGATGTATTTAAGAGGCCAGCGTAACGTGGATTAATATTGTGCACATAGTTTAAATCCAAGGATTCCACAGCAGGCCACTGCTTCTGTATGGAAAACTGAAAAGAACCCGTGTCTAAAGCATCGCTTTTTACGATCCTGGTTCCAGGTAACATGGGTTCTTGTTTGACGGCTGACTCGGTAGGGGCGGTGTACTCTTCACCATCAATCCAGCGGGCTAATTGGTCGAGCCTGCTCCTGCCTGATTGAGAGGCTTCGTAAACAAACCCTGCAAGCATTACCAGTAGGATGGTTTTCGGAAGACTGTAACCAAATAGTCCGAGTGATGGCGGCGCATCGTCTTGTGTTTCAGGCTCTTTCGTATTATTTTTTTCCATGCGCTGAATACCTTCCCTTTTTTATATGTTCCAAATCACACTATTTCTTAAGCTTACTATAAACCGACTAAGCCCATAGAATATTAGCGAAAACTGTGATCTGACCCGGTTTAATTGTAATTGGGTCTAATTTTCTAATTTTCGGTTTAATTGTTGTTAACTCTACCATGTAATAGCACTATTCCTTGATGCGATGCCCGGAGGATCTGGTTCATAACTGTGCCATCAAAGTGAAAGTAAATCTGCATGACATTTCTTTGGTGTGTTTGAAATGTTTTTTCAAGGGTGAATGCCTATGAAACTAAACCTTACTTTCATGTTCTCGGCATATCAGCTGTACATCATCAACAGACAGGGGTTGTTCAACAAGTTTGCAGAAGTAACCACCACCTTCAGTTTCGCTATTGTAACGACATGAACTGCACACTCCAAAAGTTTTCAAATCATTAGCATGCAAAAGTGTTGTGAGTAATTGTTTAAGTGATGATGCTATATCCGATTGTTTCTCATCAGATAACACTTCACAAGCAGTTACAAACATGGTGGTTGGGACTACTTTATTTAGCAGATTCTTTCCCTTAGTCGACAATTTTATATGAGAGATACGCTTGTCAGTATCATCAAGTTGTTTAGTGAGCAGTTCTTTTTTCTCTAGTACTTTCAGAGTCTGAGATACCGTACCTTTAGTTAAACCTAAGTATTCTGTTACAGCCATGGGGGTATCTGAATATCGATTACAGATTGCTAGATAGTGCAGTACTTCTATCTGTACAGGCTGGAGTCCGTGCTTAGTGCCTGCTTGGCGGGAGTCAACCCTAAGAAGTTCACCGAGACGTTCAACATAATCATAGATGTGGTTTGCTTTCATGCCTTTATAGTATCGACTAAATACTATATTGACAAGCCCAGTGGGTCTCACTACAATTTAAAAGGTATCGAGTCGATACAAAAAAGATTAGTGAGGATTTATCAATGAATATAGCTACTTTTTATCATGCAGGCTGTTCCGTTTGTGTAAGTGCTGAACAGCAAGTACTTGATGCATTAGACAAAAACCGGTTTAAGATTGAAATTGTGCATTTAGGCGAAGATAAAACAAAAATTGCCGAAGCAGAGCAGGCAGGCGTCCGGTCTGTTCCCGCTTTATCGTTAAATGGGAGTGTTTTTCACATCAATTACGGGGCATCCCTTGAAGACGTGAAGGGGGATGAATGATGTTAAAATTCTCTCATATAGTGCCGCTTATGATTGCCAGCTTTTCACTTCCTGCCTGTGCACATGTCCATCACTTGGGTGGCATTCAAGCAGCAGAAACTAAAACAGCATTAGCCCCCTTTGACATTGTTCATGCGAAAATAACCACAGAGGATAACATCGCTATCTTCCATATGGCTGTCTCAGGAAAGGCCGGGAAAAATAAACCAACACCAACAGGCCAGTTAGCTGGAAGTGATGTGTTTTCGTATGTATGGCCAACTTCAATTGATAGCTATGAGGTCGGCTTCGAAAAGAAAGCAGGTATCCTGGCATTAGCAGTAACATCACATCCTGATTTTGATGATACGCCACTTTATGATGAAAACTATGATGGCTCTACAGTAAATGATGGGGACGTATGGCACAGTCATTGGGTTGTTTTGCAGTCTAATGAAAAATGTGGGAAAGGCGCGCTGAGTGTTGTTGACATTCCTAAAGATACTAAACCAAGGTTGCCTAAAACATGGCCTGGTCTGCCTATTCTATTGGATAGTCCAGGCTGGAGCCCGACATTCAATTCTGAATCAATAGAGGTAAGGGTGCCATTTGATGATATTGAAATTGTTAAAAATACTACCTTTGATGGTGTCACAGCTGGACTTAGAGTAAACCAAAGTGTTCATGCGCCATTGTTGTGCGTTGTGGATGTAATGGATGTTGCATCTGGCAATTTGAGTTTGCCGGGAAAAGTTAACGAATAGGTGTCTTCTATTATATATACGGCCTCCATATCCTGTTTCGCTTTGATATGAGATGTGGAGGCCATGTAGCCGCGAAGTTAATAGAAAAATGTACTTAAAACATACCTGAACAAAACCCGAGACAGATCACAGTCGCATAGGGTGGGCACGGTTTTGTGTTCACGCGGAGAATCATTCACCGTAGAGTTCACATGAGTTAATTATTTTCCCACCATCCCAATCTATCCCCATTTCACCACGGGCCACATAGCGATGAAATTCAGAGTAAGACCAAAGGATTAAAGGCGCGCAACTATTTATTGCACTTTCTGGCACTATTTAATAAATGCGTCCCATTTTTCTATTGTTTTACTATGGTGGGTGCAAAGTGCTGCCAGTTGTTAAAGGGCTCTGACCCCTTTAATTTTCGGAGTTCACCGTTTTTATACTCCATTCGCCAACGGTAAAGCATGACCGGGTGGATTCCAAGCGACTCCGTAATATCCTTGGCTATAACTTTAGGGTGATTGGCCAACTTAACGGCCTGCTGCTTGAACTCTAGTGTGTATCTATCGTAATTCCGCTTTTTAGTTTGTCCCATCTCATACCCCTTCAATAAATCAGTCAATGACTGTCCATTAAAGTGGTGCTAGTTCAGAGTGTTCGGGGTCTGCTGGAACTACTTGTTAAGTGATTTTTTTGGTAATGTATTTAAAACTGCCTGCACCGTCAAAGTACCTAATAGGAATTGCCTTAAATAGTTCTGGATTTTCCATGCGTGTGTTAATAGCAACCCTGTTGGTGCCATCATCTCTCAGTTGTGTGTAGTGAGTAGTACAACCACAATTTGTACAGTTGTGATAAGAACGAAGTTTATTGCCCCACAAGTAAATATTTGATTTTACTCGTTCGGTAATAACTACTTGATCTGCCGTGTAGTAAGCCCACAACGCCCCAATACGATAGCAATTAGAGCAATTGCAACTAGTTACAGTATCAAGCAGTTTACTCGCTTTTAAAGATATGTTGCCACAATGGCAACTTGCTTCGATCATATTGGTGACTCTCTTTGCCACTTAACGTTTAATTCAGTGGTTAAAACTAGCGAAGCATGTTTTAATCCGCTGCAATTCATTGTTAGAGCATCTATTTTGATACAGCACTTTTCATAAATTCCACTAGATTTGAATATCGGATTTCATCAGTTTTATCATTTACTATTGATTTTAGGTCACTTTGTTTAAAATAATCGATATTCACTCTAATCCATTCTAGATATTCCAATAATTCACTATTCCATGTCGATATATCGCCACCTGGGTTCTCTTGAATCGTCGCATGAATTTTTTCGGCAATAAATGATGCCCTGTAAAGGTAAAATAGCTCCTTCGACTTTTTCTCAAGGAAACCTTCAAATCGAGATATTAACTCCCATGCTTCATTTACACCTTCCCACTGTGATAGATCTCTAGTTCTAAGCATCGAAATTTCATCATTTCTATCGAAACCTAGGTATTCTAGGTTGCTGATCACTGTCATTTTTTCGCTTGTATAAATAATGTCAGCCATATCATCAAATTCACCTTCTCCATTTTTATAACTGATGTGGGCATCGATCGTGTCTTTGACGTATTCTAAGCTTTGGCCAAGTTCTATAGCTTTGTACATATCATCATTTGTGATTGGTATTGGCTCATGGGTAGCAAGCTTTGCAGGGCTAAAGAAAAAGATTACTACAAAAACCGCAATAGCCCCACCAGCTCGCACCCAATTACCTACTTGCACATTTAGAAAGCCAGGGATAAACGCAGCGACACCAGCACAAGCAAGTGCCAAAATGATTTTGAACACCTCATACTGGAAGGAAGTAGGGTATGGGAGTGATAATGCAACTATCAGAATTACTGTAATAAACGTAATTCCGAACGTATACGCTAGTACTCTCTCTTGAGATTTCTTCATAAATATTCCTTTAATATTCGATTAGAACTACGTTGCTCTAACGCCTCAAGCCGCGGTGTCCTAGCGAGTGTAACGAGCGCTTTAAGCCCCTGGTTATGCATACTTCAGCAATTTTTGAAAAAAGCATCACTAGTAGCTTTTTGGAAAGATGTCTTTATTGGTACGTACTTTTCTGCCCACTCAACAAGAAATTGCTCATCAGGGAGCGTTTTATCCCTTTTGATGACAAACATCATTAATTCGGCCTCTCCCCTTTGAAACTTCGACAAATAGTCACAGGGATCTTTTAGACCAAGCAACTGGAGCCTGCTCTCAGCGAGCGAAAAGGAGGACTTATTGTTTTGACAAAACTCCGAGTGTTCATCTAAATACTCGTACAAGTCATCCCAATCTTTATCTGATAACTCTATGCTTTGCGAGTTACGACTTACACTTTCCAACTTCGAGTAATAGTCGTAAACGAAGTCAAAATACTCATCGGCGTGTTTAACTGCCTCCAGAAGTAGAGACCTGATTACTTCTTTCCGGGCCGCAGCATCATCGCTACGGTTTTTCAACTTTGTAACATGATATGTAGCAATACCACTAACGAGGCCTCCAAGCCCTATTTTTACTGCTGTATCTACAATATCTACCCATTCAGTTGGCATTGAACAGTCCTTTTTCTTGCATAACGCTTCGGCTGGTGCGACTGGTTAAATGGCACTGTTTCCTAAGAGTGCCGAGCGATGTGTACAACCGATATTGCCATTTCTGATTTCCTATTCTTCAAGCAACAACCGTAATTTATTTAGCGCACGTTCATTTTAAACGAGTGATAACAACGACTGATATTTTTAATACTACATTCAGAATAGCTACCGCACGACCAATGCCTTTTATTTTTTGACACTGGTGAAGCATGTCTTTCCCTATTTTTATACTACCTTTCTCGACTACTACTTTTCACTAATGCTTTTGATCTATTATCATTTAACAAATGGAATGGACCCTAATACCACTTGGCAAACTCTGAGTTTGAGCCAAGCTCATAGGGTAGCCGTTATTAATGTCCTCATCTTTGGAGGGTTCAACATGAATATCTCGACCATTGGTATCGATCTGGCAAAAAACATCTTCCAACTTCATGGCGTGTCTGATCATGGCATTCCATCTCTTACAAAACGACTGAAGCGAGACAAACTCCTGCCTTTCCTTGCCAACACTCCCCCTTGCTTGATCGGCATAGAAGCCTGTGGTGGTTCTAATTATTGGGCTCGACAGATCAAAGCACTCGGTCATGATGTCAAATTGATTAGCCCTCAATATGTTAAGCCCTTTGTCATTACAAACAAAAATGATTATAACGATGCGGCCGCAATCTGCATGGCTGTCCAACAACCAGAAATGCGGTTTGTCGCTATCAAAGACATCACCCATCAAGACATCCAAACACTCCACCGCATTCGCACGCGTCTGATTAGCGGGCGTACAGCACTCGTTAATCAGACACGTGGCATCTTGCTGGAATTTGGCATTCTTATACCCATCGGAATTAGAGCCTTTCGTCGTGAGGTACCTTTGATTTTGGAAGACGCTGAAAACGAACTGACGATCACGGCGCGTGAAATCATCGCCGATCAATACCATGATTTGTTGAATCTTGATGAAAAGATAATTCGCTATGAAAAGCGTATTCAGCAAGTGTTTAAGAATACGCCCATATGCCAGCGTATGGCCCAGATTGAAGGTGTCGGCCCACTGATTGCAACCGCTTTGCTTGCTGCTGTCGGTGATGCACACAATTTTAAGAACGGAAGACAAATGGCTACCTGGTTGGGTTTGGTTCCACGGCAGCACTCGAGTGGCAATAAAAACCGTCTGCTCGGCATTAGTAAGCGTGGCGATCCCTATTTGAGAACACTGTTGATTCATGGCGCACGCTCGATCGTTTTCCGGTGCAATACAAAAAACGAAGCGCGTAATCGCTGGATTAAAAACTTGAGACAACGACGAGGAATTAATCGTACATCTGTCGCATTGGCCAATAAAAATGCGCGGATACTTTGGGCTTTAATGGTGAATGATGATGCATATCGATATGCGGCTTGATAAACAGTAGAAGTTTGCGTCCGTAGAATTGCGACTGACTGCAATAGGATGAATAAATAGGTCAGACCGGCTCTTGTTGAACCTGATAATCTGCTCGTCATCAGCATGTCGTTGACGCCTAACAGATGAGGGACAAGAGCGCGGTTTCCATCCGGGCCAGGAGTGCGGCTAAACACTCCATAAACAGGCCGTATGTAAGGCTGCAATCTAGATCTATTTATTATCATGTCCATTCAGTTGAAATAAGTACGGGTCCATATAAGTTGATTATGCAGCTTCTACGCTGCCATATGTGAGAAATGCAGCAAGCCCGCATGATTATTTCAATACTGCAGCATAGCTACTGCAGTTATCGCTTACCGTAGGGGAGCCACCAGGCGGCAGCTATCTATAGGTGAGATCAGCATCCTGCCAGGGTGATATCCATTAGTTCATCTGAGGTTATCAGATTCAGAATCTACATGAAATAAGTTCTTGGCC
>JAPHUG010000497.1 GCA_026197195.1 Sedimenticola sp. | reverse complement strand
CGGTGAAAAATTCAGTCAGTAACTTAGAACCAAGTCGATCAGAGAAGTTCGCCTCCCCCTCATAACGATCTGCTGTTTTGCGTCTGATATAGCCTGTCTTATCCACTATCATGAAATTCTCAGCATGATCAATGTAGTCGGCGTGAGGTCGTTTGATCTCTATTTTACTGGTTAGTCGTCTTGCCAGTTCAATCAGGCGATGCCCTTCGCTTTGCACTGTTTGGCTGTTTTGTATCAGGATTCGGGTACTGATACCTCTCTGATGGAGCGCCAGTGCCTTAATAGCATCAATGAAGGCGATTTGGTCGTAGAGGGGCTTATCCAGGTCATAGGTAAAGATATCGATACGATAGGTCGATTGCTGTGCCATCAGGGTACTGGCCTGTTGGAATGCTGTCCGGCCTTGTAGCACCCATCGTTCACTCGTTTCACCTAGGCGCTGGCGGTCTGATTTTTCATTCATGATGTAATCAAAAGCAGAGCACGCTTAGTGCTGCTGTTCCATTCGTTGATGAGGTATGCCGGCTTCAATAAACTCATCACCTGTACATTCAAAACCATGGCGTTGATAAAAGGGTATAGCCTTTTTCTGAGCATTAAGATACAGAGGATGTATCTTGTGTTGGTCTGCCAACTCAATGAGTTTTTCAAGTAGCGCACTGCCGACACCGCAATTTCGCCACTCATTCAACACGGCCATTCGACCAATCTGGCCCGTATCCGTAAGACGGCCTGTACCTATTGTCTTGCCATTTACATCCGTAGCGACAACATGGAGTGAACCCTTATCCCTGTCGTCCCACTCCAGATCTTTTGGGACATTCTGCTCAATGATAAATACAGACTCTCTGACCGCCCGCAAGACGGTTTTGTTCTGCTCCCAATCCGCATAAGTCACGCTGAAGTGCTTATTGGACATAGCCAAATCCTATCCTGGAAGTTACATAATCAGAGTGGTAAGTATAGATGAGATGGGCCTGAATCAAAATCAAGCCGGCCAAGGCCTGTTCAAGTTTTGTTAACTATGGCCGACTCTACCTCCTGAAGCGCGCAGGGACTGGCCGGTAGGGATGGATTAATGACAACGGCCCGGGTAGGAATCTTGCGGGAGGGTGGCCGTTGCCATCAACCATCAGGGTCCATAGTGGATGAGCGCGTGGTTATAGGCTGTGTTGATGATCACAAAATATAGGGTTTATGATGGGGTCTGAGGACCTATGCTATTTTCTGTGGAGCCTGCACGGTAAAATTGATAAGGGTGTAGCAAACAGCACGTGTGATAGGCCTATCGCCAGGACAATGGGCAATGGACGTGTCACAGGTCAAAAAAGCAGGCTATGATGGGTTATAAGTCGTTACTATTGCTGTTGTTATTGGGTATGAGCTTGAGGTGATGCTGTTGAGTGTGACTAAGTGGTCAATCAGATTGGTCGTGAGTGGGATGCTGTTGTGGGGCGGTGCTGTCCATGCTGAGATCTATAAATACGAAGATCGACAAGGCCGGCTTCACTTTACTGATCGCCCCATGAAAGGAGGCGGTTATCATCTGCTTTGGCGCTCGGGTCCCATTCAGCAGAAGGGCTCAGGCTCCAGGATTGATACGTCTTCATTGAAACGCAACCGGCTTCGGTATACACCGCTGATTCAAGAGATAGCTCGCAAGGTAAGCTTGAAACCCGCTCTGTTACATGCGGTGGTTGAAGCGGAATCCGCCTATGATCCCCGTGCCAAGTCACGCACTGGGGCACGAGGCTTGATGCAGCTGATGCCAGGTACCGCCAGGCGCTATGGTGTCTACGACAGCTGGGATCCAAAAGCCAATCTGGCGGGCGGGGCGACCTATCTGCGTGATCTTTTAGCGATGTTCAAGAATGATCTGAAACTGGCCTTGGCGGCCTATAACGCTGGTGAGAATGCCGTGAAAAAATACGGCAACAAGATCCCACCTTATCCTGAAACACAAGCCTATGTTACCCGTGTACTCGCCTTCTATCGAGAGCATGAGGCCGCTGGTCGCTATGCCTCACTCAATTGAATACAGGTTTCCAGGCCGGGGTCTTTATTCATTCCAGTTGCCTATCCATGTATCGATAAGGGCCTGATCCGAATCAGAGATATCGATAATGTGAAACCCCATCCAGCGCTGTTCCGATCCTTCCACTTCCTGAATCCATAGACTCTCTGCACCCACCTGTACGACCTGTTCATCGGTCTGTTCGGCTTCAAAGACGATTTTGAATTGAAAAACATAATTTTCAGGTAGTGACTGAGTTGTGATCATCATAAAACCACTGTGCGATATATTGACTAAATTGCCAATAATCTGGTCAGTATCTGCGTTTAGAATGTCAATG
>JAPHUG010000026.1 GCA_026197195.1 Sedimenticola sp. | reverse complement strand
TGAACTATCATGGCGTTAGGGAAAATATTCTTCATTTTCTCTTTTTCTTCCATTGACATATATTGGCTGCCAATTTCAATCCATTTTACTTTTTTACCTTGCTCACCTATAAGTCTGGGGTCATTTAATAATACTCGCCATAATGTGGGTACAGCTGATACAGCATTTATTTTATTATTCTTTAAAAGCTCCTTTATTTCTATCGGGTTAAATCCACTGGGTGGTATGTATATCTGTCCACCTGAACTCAGACAGGCCCTTACTCTTCCAAAGCCAAATGAATGATATATTGGAATTCCAATGTATTCGCGTATGGTACTGTCGATACTCATTACATGATTTAGTCGGTTTATAACATCGGCTAAATTAGAATGAGTTAGCATGATCCCTTTGGGCTCACCCTGAGTCCCTGAGGTAAATGATATTTGTGCTATGTTATCATTGAAAATTAAGGGTTGGGGTTCGGCATACCATCCATGATCGGCTTCTGGTTTAATAATAGAAGCGACAGCTAACCCTTTATTATTTGTTATATCAGAAGCTCTATTGATCGGTACGACAATTTCATTGCGATTGAAGGCGTTAAAAACGTGCTTAATGTAATCAATGGAATTATTTCGAACAATTCCTGTTACCTGTAACCTTTCTATATTGCTCATTACTGGAATCCTGATTAGCTATTATGCTTTCCTTGGATTATCTACCTGAGGATGTTCTGAAACAAAGAAGTATTTCAGTCCAACATTATCGAGAATATATTATGCTAGATAATTACCTCAATCGTTTCTGGGTGGCTAAGAAAACCCAGTGGACTGGCACTCAGACCATAGGCACCAGACTGATAGATCACGATCAGGTCCCCAATTGAGACTTCAGGTAACTCCATTTTATTCGCCAGAATATCTAGTGGTGTACATAACGGGCCAACTATATTGACTGTTTCTGTTTTTTCGCTAGCCATTTTGTTACCTACACAAACGGGGTAATTTTTTCTAATGACCTGCCCGAAATTACCGGAAGCTGCCAAGTGGTGATGCAGACCTCCATTTGTTACAACAAAGGTCTCGCCCCTTGATATTTTTTTGTCCATCACTTCACAGACATAGACGCCGGCCTCACCAACCAGATAGCGACCTAATTCAATGACAATCTCTGCTTCGGGCAAGCGCTTTTTACACGTGTCTGTCAATAATAAGAGGTTATCTGCAACAGGTTGCAGATCCAGTGGTTTTTCGCCAGGAAAGTAGGGGATACCGAAGCCACCGCCGATATTTAGCCAGGTGACAGGTGAGGGGGCATATTCAGCCATTCGATAGGCCAGTTCAAACGTGTTTGTCTGTGCCTCAATAAGGGCCTCAGGTCTGAGGTTTTGCGAACCGCTGAATATATGAAAACCCTGGAAACCCAACTCAAGTTGTCCAATTCGTTGCAGTACATCCGGTACTCGTTCAGCATCGATACCGAAAGGCTTTGGGCCGCCGCTCATTTTCATGCCGGATGTCTTCAGTTCGAAATCCGGATTGATACGTACTGATACGCGTGGCTGGATCGACAATTTTTCACCGATAGTGGCGAGTCGTTCCATCTCGCCTTCAGATTCCATATTTACAGTAACTCCAGCCGCCACTGCAGCCGTCAACTCCTTGTCAGTTTTTCCTGGCCCGGCAAAACTGATTTTGTCTGCTGCCATGCCGGTATCCAACGCCGTTTTCATCTCCCCCAATGAAGCGACATCAAGTCCATCGGTAAGTCCGGAAAGATGCTGGACGACCGCAGGCATTGAATTGGCCTTGATGGCGTAATGTAAGTGGACTGTCTTGGGTAAAATGTTGCGAAGTGAATCTATGCGGTCTGTTATGACTTGTCGGTCATAAGCATAAAACGGTGTCTGGCCAGCACGGTGTGCCAGTTGGGTGAGTGGTATACCACCAACAAGCAGTTGATTATCCTTTACGGAAAACTGCTTCATCTCAGCATGCTGGGGTGTTTTATTCATGACGCCGTGTCCTCCAGGAACCTGTCCTTGTACTCTAGTGCAAGTGTCTTTCTGTCGATTTTACCATTTTGATTTCGAGGCAAGACGGGTTTGATTTCAATAGCTTGCGGAATCATGAAATTGGGCAACTCCTTTTGACAGTACTTGAGAATGGCTTCACGATCAATACTATCCTCGCCGGCAACAACCAGCAGTATGGCCTGTCCCAGGCTGGGGTGGGTCAAGCCTATGGCGGCCACTTCGTTAACTTGCTTGGAGCTGTATATCACCTCTTCAACTTCTGTTGGACTGACCCGATAGCCGGAGGTCTTGATCATTTCATCTTTGCGGCTGATAAAGTAGAGATATCCATCTTCGTCCCGTTTAACCTGGTCACCTGACCAGACGGCAATTTCTGTCAAGGGTATTTCAGAGAGTTGGCCGGGGCAGGGCTTGAATCTCTCCGCGGTCTTCTCTGGATCATTCCAATAGCCCATTGCAACAAGTGCACCACGGTGGACTAATTCACCGGGCTCGCCTGGTGCACATTCACTTCCATCTTCTCTTACTACTAGGATTTCTGCATTGGGTATGGCTGTACCCATAGATTCAGGCCGAATAGCAACCTGATCTGGTGGGAGGTAGGTTGACCGAAAGGCTTCTGTCAATCCATACATCAGGTATATTTCTGTGTCAGGAAGGGATTGTTGTAATTTCAGGGTTGTGGATTTTGGCATTGCACCACCAGAATTGGTGATATACCTTAAGCTGCTTGCTGCTGTTTCTGGCCAATCAAGCTGAGCGAGCTGATTCCAGAGTGGTGGTACTGCAGCAAGCCCCGTAATTTGATAGCGATCTACTGCTCGAATTACGTCTCTTGGAAGCAGGTAATCCATCAATACAACATTGGCACCCACACTGAATGCCGTGGTCATCTGGCTCAGGCCATAGTCAAAACTGAAGGGGAGTACGGCGAGTAATCGGTCGCTGGAATTATTCCCAAGGTACTCGACAACACTCTCGGCACCTGCAACCATATTGTGATGTGAAAGTACAACACCTTTAGGATTGCCTGTGCTACCAGAGGTGTAAAGGATGGCTGCCATGTCGCCATCAATGCGTCTGTGGAATGGCTGACTATGAGGCGATGTGGTCGTGAATTGTTCCCATGTCCTAATTGTGATCTCTTGCCTAGAAATTAAGGTCTGCGAGGCCACCCCTGTCGTTATTACAGTACGCAAATCATGACAACTACCGAGTACGTCATCCAGCAGTTGAAGGCGGTCTGCCGATGTAATGAGTACTCTGACATTGCAGTCTTTCAGTATATAGGCGACTTGGCTGGGCTTTAGCAGGGGATTGATTGGAACAAAAACCCCACCGGCCAGTGAGCTGCCAAACAAACTGAATACTGTTTCAGGTATTTTAGGCAGGTAAACGGCCACTCTTTCGCTGGCGGCCAGCCCATGGGTCATCAAGCCGCTGGCAACATTATTGATCTGGTCCCAGATATCAGCATAACTGAATTCGGCGTTTTTATGTATTAAAGCAGTTGAATGGGGGCTGTCTGCTTGAGTGCGTTCTATTAATTGATGGAGTAATCCTGGCATTAATCGGCTTAACCCTTTGTATTGTATGTAATTATCTGTTATTCACTATTGACGTAGGATTTATATTTTAATGCTTAATTGAGAAAAAGAAACTCAATTAGGTAGAGATGCCAATCCAAGTGGTTATGCCCTTTGTAATATGCGGTCATAAACAGACAGGTAGCTGTTGACCATGGCGTCAAGACTAAATTTATTTTCGATACGTATCCTGCCTTTTGCGCCGTGTTTTTTTCTGAGAGTTTCGTCTTTAATGTAAATTTCCAGTTGGTTTGCGATTGCATCAGGGTTAGAAGCTGGTACGAGTACTCCGGTCTCCCCATTTTCAACTAGCTCAGGGTTACCACCTGCCTCTGTTGCAATAACAGGTAATCCACAGGCCATGGCCTCAAGTATGGTATTCGATATACCTTCAGCAAGTGACGGCAAGACAAAAATATCAAATCCCGGTAGAAAGTTAGCGACATCATCCGTTGCACCGGGTATCCAGGTCAGGTTCTGGTACCCTGAAGCCTTTATACGGTCCAATACCGCTTTATACTCTGAGCCATCACCAAGCATGACCAGTCTGGCTGTTTTTTCTAATTCCGGATTCTTGCTTAAGAGTCGGATGAATCCTTCTGCCAGATTCATCTGATCTTTTACTGGTTGGAACCTTCCCACTGTACCAATGATGATACTGTCATCATTGAATTTGTCACTCAGTGCAGACCAATTAACTTTTTCGTTTCCTTCTGGTTTGAACTTATCTGTATCAACACCGTTATAGATTTGTGTGATTTTGTTAGAACGTATTCCTATTTGATTCTGGAGATATTTTTCAAGGTCTTTTGAAAGTGGAATGTAATGCTGAATTAATGGACTGTGAAGGCGCCGTATTAGTTGGAGCTTTTTATTTCTTCCATCTAGATCATTAGTATCGCGTCCATGTTCACCATGTATTCTAATGTTAACACCCGCAAGCATGGCTGGTAGGAGTGCATTTAGTCCTGATAAATTCCGTGAGTGTAAAATGGTGGGTTTAATAGATTTGAGTAATTTAAATAACCGCATCTGTGCACCATAGTCACGACCAGGTTTTTTTTTAATAGCAAAAACATCTACAGAATTATTGTGAATTCTGTTGCTGAAATCGGAATAATCATCAATACAGATTATTGCATGTCTATACTCATCTGAAGGTATACGGTTAATAAGGTTTACAAGCCCGTTTTCAAGGCCACCAATTACCAAGTGATGAATTACATGCGCAATAAGGGGTGTGGTCACTATTACCAGCCGTGGATTTTAGAAATGAAAGATAGTTGGCTAAAGTTAAAATCTATACCTTTTCTTAAGAGGTTATATCGATCGTAATATTTGTCGTTTGTTCCACCGTAGGCAGATAAACAGCCTATATATCCAATCTCTTGTACCAGTTTGACCACAGTTTCATTTATATCAGTGCGACCACCAAATGGATAGGCAAAGATAACTTCTTTTTGGCCCAATTTCGCTTCTATTGTTCGCTTTGATTCTATGAGCTCATCTTTAACGGATTCTATGTTGGCGCTTGCGCAGTTTATGTGTGAGACCGTATGTGATCCTATAGTAAAACCATAATCTTTCATCTCTTGAAGATTGTCCCACGTCATATTTGGAAGTGCAGTCCCAAGTTTATCAAGGTCATGCTGGAATCCTCTTTGCTCGCCAATCATCCCTGTAGATACAAAAAAAGCAGCAGGGATCTTGTGTTTAAGTAGAATTGGCACTGCATTTTCATAATTGTCAAGATAGCCATCATCAAAAGTTACAGCCAAATAGGGCTTTTTATTGTTCTTGTGAGGGATTGCACCATTCATGATTTCATCAATAGATAAAATATGGTAGTGCTTGGCTATATAGATCATATGACGTTCAAACTGCTCTATTCCAACAGTGACCGAGTCTCGTAGGTCGTCGTTAACTCGATGATACAAAAGAACACAGATTTCATAATTAGAATTATTTATACTTACCATATTGCGAAGAGCAATATAGATGTTGGTATAGAATAGTTGAAGAGTTGATTTGATGGCTTTTCGCAGAAATGTATCTGTCTGAGTTATGCAATATCGCTTATTTAATTCTGAGTATTGTTTTAACGTGGGTTTTCGATATGTTGTTCCTTTACCGCTTTGCTTTGTATAAGTGTGGGTGTTATCTGTAATTTGTTTTACTGCTTTACAGGTTAAGCGTATACCAAGCTCATCAAGTGTGAGCTGAATACCACGTAGGGTACTGAATTTTCTTACAGGAATTTGCTCCTGTAGTAATATGTCGCCACAATCTAATTTACTATTTACCTTGTGGATTGTACAACCTACCTTCTTTTCTTGATTCCATAATTCCCAGAACCCTGGCGGCATCCCCCGGTAGTGCGGAACCATCCCTTTATGTAGATTTATGGTGCCGTTTTTTGGAATAGAGAATATGCTTTCTTTTAGTATAGGTGCTGCAAGAGCGATACCCAGTTCAGGGGAAAAAGAACGAACAGTTTCAAGCGTAGACTGACTGTGTAAATCATTAGTATCTAAAAATATAAGCCTTTCTTCACTTCTTAGAGTTATTTCATCATACTGAGTGCCGGGTCGCTCGTGGTTAGAACTGTAAGCTTGGCTAGTTGCGAGGAACCTGTTGATGATGTCTGTCGTTTGATATGGGATCCAGCGCCATCCATTTTTCCTGAAATTGATGATTTGATTGCGGAATAGGGTTTTAAGATTCTTTTTGGGCTTATGTATAACTACTTGTATTGTTGCATGAGGCAGTGTTTCAAGTAATTGTGCAATCCCTTTACGAACGGGAAAATTTAGGTCGCCTGTTAGTATAGTCAATCGTTGCATGGGTATTATTTATAAGTCATTATTTTAATGGTGAATAGTACCTAAAATATTAATAATATACTATCAATGAACTAGGACAGAAAAGATTAGCTGGTATTTTGTTATTCAAACCTCCTCTGAATGGTTTAAGTCCATGAATAAAAGTATTATAGGCTTATTATATCTGGTAATTCTGTGTGCTTCTCCATTAGCAGTGGCTTCCTCTAGTCTGCCAGATGTTATAGATCGAAATAGAGATAGTATTGTAGCTGTTGGCACGGTCAAACCTCTAAGACGCCCATCCGCTCAATTTATGGGTACTGGTTTTGTGGTCGGAGATGGTCACTTGGTTATTACCAACTTCCATGTTATCCCTGATCTAATTGATAGTGCAAAGAATGAGAAACTGGCAGTTTTTAGTGGTCGAGGTGAAAATGCCAAGGCGCATATAGCCACGATAGTTAAGTCTGATCCGGATCATGATCTGGTTTTGCTCAAGATAAGTAGTGGGCCACTACCTGCCTTGCCGTTAGCCTCTAGTGCGTTGATTAGAGAAGGCGAATCAATTGCTTTTACAGGCTTTCCCATTGGGATGGTGCTTGGTCTCTATCCTATTACGCATCGAGGCATTATATCTGCGATAACACCTATTATTATACCCTCTAATAATTCAAAAGATTTGACAGCCAAGAGCATCAGGCGAATGCGTAATAAATTCCAGGTTTATCAACTTGATGGGACTGCTTATCCGGGCAATAGTGGTAGTCCGGTATACCATGCTGAATCGGGTAAGGTGATCGGTGTACTTAATAGCGTATTTGTTAAGGATACAAAAGAGACGCTTCTTGAGCGACCTTCTGGAATAAGTTATGCAATACCAATTAAGTATGTACATAGTCTATTGAACACAAGGTGATAAAAAGTTACCCATTACAGGTAATACTGAAAATAGCTACTAATAACCAAAGCATAATAGTATTTCTAGAAAATATAATGAAAGTTAGCAAAATAGCCAGAGCTTATTTAGTAGTAATAGGTATTTCAGTTAATATCCTATTTTCATTGATTGTAGGATATGCTGTATATGGAAAAGTCACATCACACTGGCGCTGGAAACAATTTGTTCAGTTAGTAGATGGGCCTGTCGATAAAATTAATGCAACTTTGGTTGAGCCAGTAGATTCTGGCACTATTAATACAAATTACTTCAATTTACCTACCAAAAAATGGATTAAAATTCATCAGCAGACCATAGATGATTCTGTTCATTTCAAACGACAAACACATGCAGGTAGTGCATTTGATACGAATAGGGGGCGAATGATAATTTATGGTAGCGACACTCACGGTCAAGATTGGTCAAATCAGTTGCGTATTTTTGATCTTGCCGCTGTGCAGTGGTTACCTGAAATACAAGCGGATGATTTTCTCCAATACACAGTCAATGAAAATGGTATTCCTATAGCCAAGCCAGGTATTCTACGCCCTTGGGCAATGCATACATTCGACGCTGTTGAATATGATAGCCATAAAGATCGTTTAATCGTCGCGAGTCATCCTAAGCACCTTGCTCCAGGGCGATTCGGAAACTGGATGGGGCACATTTGGAGTGAAATACAATATCATCCCACTTGGTTGTATGAGTTTAAAAACAGCACTTGGAATGTCGGAAAAGGTAATGCGGTATCTTTTTTTCCCTACGCAACTGCTTACAGCACTAAAACTAATGAAATTATAGGTTTTCGGCCAAATGGAATATTCAAATTAACAGACGATAAAGGATGGCTGAAAATCGGGAATAAAAGTGTCAATGCATATCACACAAATGCTGTTTTTGATTCAATAAACAATGCTTTTGTCATCTTTGGTGGAAATACTTTGTCAAATTCAATTCATGTTTATAGGCATGGTGATGAACGTACACAGGAACAAAAAACACCAGGAATAAGACCAGTCGGAACACAATCATCACCTGTTGCGTTTCACCCCGGTATAGGTAAGACGGTTGTACTTGTAGATACACCAGAGAGTGTGAGTGACGGCGCAGAAACATGGTTATATGATTTAACTAGTGACAGTTGGGTACAGATGGAATCGGCGTTTTTCCCCTTTAAGTTAGGCATGAATTATAATATGCAATACGATACTTATCATAATCAATTAGTATTAATTGCAAGTACAGAAGAGGGGCTTCCTTCAGTTTGGGTATTGAGGTTATAGATAGAAACTATTGTATATTGTTAGGTAAACAAGCTATGCCATTGCTGTATTGTATTGGGCCTATATCAACCATTAGTGGGTTAACACTATTCCCACAAAAATCTTTTTTCAATTCTTCTATGCGAACTCCTTTTCGGATTATATTTGAACTCTCTATGAGTGTGAAATTAAGGTCGTTGATTGGAGATGTAAACCAATCCAGGAAGCTACAATTTAAGGGTTTCGGATACCCTAATTGAGCGCAGTCAATGTCTATAAGATTGTTTTTTTGAATGCTAAAACCACCATCTCGATGTTTTATTCTGCCAGATATAATATTGTTGACGATAGTTGCTGTAGATTCTTCAAATCTAATGTCAATGCCAAGTGAGTTGATAATTGAGTTGTTATAGATGTGTGTATTTGCTGATTTGTTTAAATAAATACCAACATCAGTAGGGCAATTAAGTATGATATTATTTCGAATGATTCCATTTGTATGCTCGGTTTGACAAGATCTATCTCGGCAGAACTCAGGCGCAGTACCGCCACCTCCAAATGATAACCCGACTTGTGTATTAGAGTCTGAATTTAAATTCATTTCGCATATAACAAGATTGCGCTCAAAGATCCCGTTATTACTGTTCCCCTTCATATACGCAGCATAGCTAATTTTATCCCCTTTGCTTTTTAAGAAATCGGCAATTATGTTGCTATTAACGCGCCAGTTATCAACGCTATTTATATTAAGGACATTTACTGGATTGGTTGTGATGCGTGGTCGTGTATTATAAAAGGTGGTGTTCTCAATTAAGCCATTATCTGGGTATTTATCGTCAACGCCATTAACTTTAACATGGGCGTTAAAGTCTCTAATAATGCTATTTCTAAGTGTAAATGAATGACCATTCTCAACTACATGAAAGGCATGTTCACAATAAGAATCATCTTTACATGTTCCAATAATAACTAGATTCTCAAAAACCCAGTAAGGTGCTTTGACATGAAATCCCTCTAGCATAGATAGCTCAAGAGTTGCAGCGCCTAGTTTTTTACTTCTAACAACAATAGGCGCGTCGATTGTTCCGGGTTTTATGATTGGTATATTTCTACCACTTAACCGGTATATGCCTGGTGCAAGAGTAATGACATCTCCCGGTTGGCTTCTGTTGATTGCGATAATTAATTCATCTGACGTATGGACATTTATTTCTTTAGTTACGTCATAGGGATAGAAAGTTGTTAATGAGCTACTTAATGGAAAGCCAGTATCAAAATCATATTTAAGTTTTTTGTAAATTGCATTGTACCTTGCGCCTTGTCCGTTCCACTCTTCGATAAAAAGTGAAGTCTTCAATGGTTTAGTGGGCTCAATAAAATTTATAGAATTTACTATAAGGCTCCCAAAATCTCTCCGCAGGCCATAACTTCCATTGACTAATTTTGTACCGATACGTTTTGTAAAAGATATGAATGGCTCGTCTAGATAATACCTGACAAAGCCGACACTGATCACAAAAGCAAGGTGGGCAATAATGCCTGTAATCACGAAGTACCGTGTGATTATTTTAGAGATTTCCATGAGTGAGGATGCCTCTACTATCAGCCCATAAGCAAACCAGCCAATCGATCTGACATAATCTGACCAATATTGGTAAATATCTGTAGCGCACCCTCGGGTGTTTTATGCATCAGCTTTTTAAGTGAACTGTGACTGATAACCAGTACTTTTGAATCAATGAGTGATTTGACCGTGGCGGTTCGTTTTCCTTCTTTTCTGAAGAAGGCCATTTCTCCAAATAGATCACCTTTCACGAGTACGGCTACTGATTTTCCCTGGGCATGTACTTCAAATTTCCCGTTGAGTACCAGGTACATTTGACGGTCTATCGTTCCCTCTTTTGTTAGTGTGCTACCAGCAGGTACTTTAAGAATCATCCCGGCCTTGGCGATCTCTTCGACGATATCTGGGTTCAATTTGTCAAGAAAATTAGAGATGTGTTCGCTGTCTTTAAGGAGGTCAGTCTGAACGTCATCCCAAACTCTTAAAGCATCAAGTTCGACTGGAACAATATTGTCTTGAAATATGGTTTCCAGTTTCTCTGTATTTAGTGGTTTCCTTTTATCAGGCCCAAAAAAGTACTTTTTAACGAAAAGTGCTAGAAAAGAACCACACTGTTTAAAGTAACGATAGTCCGATAGCACCATCACACTGGGTATAAGTGTTGATGAACCACCATCCAACAAGGCTCCACCGTAGGGGCGGGTACCCAATCGCCTAAAGTGGGGAACGAGTGCAGGGATACTTTGAAAGAAAGCTAAATCGGTGCGTGTCTCACCTGCCAGATACTCATAGCCGTGGATGATTAGTGAGGGTAGCAGGAATCGTCCCCGAGTGTTGGGACTGACCATAAAGCGGGTCACTTCTGCAGTATTGTAATTATTTATCCCGGGAACTAAATGTGTAGAAAGTCGGGTTTGCGCCTCTTTTGGTATCTCTCCTGCATTCCAGATACAGACTCGCGCGGTGGCGGTAATGTTTTCTGGTGTGCCGCAGTAAAGGAGTATGGAGTAAGGTGCATCGTCATCTGCGTCTTTAAGCCATCCGTGTTTATGATCAGCATTATCCTGATAGCGACGCATCTCGGTCACATAAACGTCATAACGAAATCGGTAGATGGCTTCTTTCTCTTCCTGGGTTGTTGCTCGATAAACCGGTACTAAATGGTCAACGATATTGGCCAAGGGGAGCTCCTTTTCCTTGTGTGTAGTCGGTGTGATAAGCATCTTAACCATTTGCTCTAAAAGGCTACATTGGTATGATCGTGCGATTATACCCCTCCAATTGTATATCACACAGGAGTGTAGGCGAATTTACCAAAGGGATTACTGCTAAGAATCAATCAAACGCATAAAAATAGTTTACTGGACTCCAACGCAATAGGCGTGCAAGTAATAGAAAAAAGCTAGTACCTTGTATATTAAATAGACCGACAGCTGCACTTATGATTTAGAGCGTAGTGGATCATTAGGATTAGATCCAATGGGTTCAGATAGCAAGAAATAAGTCCTATGAGCGACATAGATAAGGATTTTCATATGTTTGTTTTTTTTACATAGTCATCTTTGTTTGTAAGTTGCTGATAAATAAGTAATAATAGTTGCTAAGCAATAGATTTCACTCCATTGACCAAAGTATCAAATATAAATATAACCAGGGTCACGTTAGTTACTGTCAGTATTTTTTACAGAATGAGGGCTGTTAACGGTTAGATGCAGAAATAGTTACGTCTATCTCTTTGTAATTAATGAAGATTATAAATATGGCACAGTGATTGCTTTGTAAGTGGCACAGATAAACAACCTTCGTGTAGCGTTGTTAAGTAATACAAAACCGGGCTAAAAACCTAAGAGGATTTGCAGAATGAAAACTATTTTTAAAAAGCTTTGCATGGCAGCAGCGCTCACGGCGGCTTCAAGTGTGGCATATGCTGTTCCAATTACTGTAGGTGGAATTACATGGGATCCTGATTATGATTCCGGATCAAATATTGAAGATTTATATGTTGTCAGTTCACTAGAGGAAAATGTAGTTAGCAGCTTTGGTGAAACGATTAGCGGATTCGGAATTGTAAATGAATTTAATGGTTTACCCAGAACCTTATATTGCGGGGCTGATTGTGTTCTCGCGTATGAATTCGGCGGATACTCACTTTTCGCAGCTGATTTTGATAACAGTGCAGCAATAGGTGACGTAGGTACCTTCTCATTTACCGGTGGTTGGATAAATGTCTATGTTGTTTCATATACTGATGCAGCAGACTACAATTTAACCGCTGCAGAGAAAGCTGCTGGCACGCTGTGGCTATCAGCTAATGCCGTGGCAATGGGACAAGACGGTATCACGTTGTCTGGCTCAATAAACTTCGATGATGTAATTCTTGGCCCTGTTAATGTGCCTGGATCACCTGTATATGCTTATGGAAATGGAAGTGGATATTTTGATGTTGGTGATACCTCTGGAGTATCTGATGGTGGCGTAGGTGTTGCCAATAACAATTTTGACACTAACAACGCTCTTGGTAATAAGCCATTTAATACACCATGTGTAGGTGGTGATCCGCTTTTATGTTCTGATATGTTCTTCAGTTCCTTATTCAATGGGTTAGCCTCAAATATTGGATCAGGTGCCCAAGATTTTCAGGGTTCAGCAACACTAAGAGGTGATTCAATTCCTGAGCCAACAACAATTGCTTTGTTCGGACTCACTCTGTTGGGTCTTGGTGTCGCAAGAAGAAAAATGAAAGCTTAAGAACAAAATCGCTTATTAAGCTTAAAGCCCCTCCAAGAGGGGCTTTTTTTGTGGATGGCTTTATACCCCTTTAGTAATATATGAGAATGCTCTACAAGGTATTGATCCCAGAGGCGATGTCGAATGAATATCTTTAATTATCAAGAGGCATTTTCAAGAAATGCAGGAATCATTTCAGAAACTGATCAGGTGAAGTTAAATAACGCTTCTGTCGCAATTGCGGGAATGGGAGGTGTTGGAGGCGATTACCTTATAACCCTTAGTAGAGCAGGCATAGGTAATTTCAATACTTCGGATTTTGATGAGTTTGAGCTGGCAAATTTTAATCGTCAGTATGGTGCATCAATAGATTCTATTGGCAGACCAAAAATGGATGTGATGGCGAGTCTGGCAAAGCAGGTGAATCCTGAGTTAAATATCAAAGAGTATGGTCAAGGCGTTAATCAGGATAACTTGAATGATTATCTTGATGGTGTTGATGTTGTTGTGGATGGCATTGAGTTTTTTGAAGTAGATGCCCATCGCACCTTGATAATGGGTGCGGTCGAGCGGGGTATACCTGTGATTGCAGCAGTTCCCTTAGGTTTCGGAGCTGGGTTGCTCAATTTCACCAAAGAAGGAATGTCTTTTGATGACTATTTTTCTATGCCCGCTGATTTGCCTCTCGAAAACAGGGTACTACTCTTCTCTCTTGGCTTCGCGCCGGCCGGGTTTCATATCAAATATGTGGATCCGGCTTCATTTGATTTGAAGAACCGCAAAGGTCCAAGCTTCATCGGTGCCTGTAAGCTCTGTGCAGGGATGGTAGCAGCGCAAGTTGTTCAGGCAATTCTCGATCCCGCATCACTTAAGCCGATTCCCTGGTACAGCCATTTTGATGCAAAGTTAAATAAGTTCAAGCATGGTAAGCTCATAATGGGTAACCGGAACCCGCTACAAAAACTGAAATATGCCTATGCACGGCGTATTCTCGGCATATAATACATTTAATGTGTAGATAGGGGTCGGAGTCAAATTAATTAAATATGACTCCGACCCCTGTGCTGCTGATTGCCCACAGTGCTGCGACTATGCAGAATAATAATTTTTCTAACAATTGATTAGGCTCAATCTATGGACAATGGTCAACGGGGCTCATACAAAATCGACTCAATGGACGATCCTCAAGGTGAGTTGAGCCGTCTGAAACGGCAAGGCGAGTTGTTTAAAGAGATTGAGACTAGAACGCTTAGGCAGTGCGGATTAAAAAACAGTGATAGTGTGTTGGAACTAGGATGTGGACCTGGTTTTGTTACAAAAATACTGGCTGAGATCGCCAATGAGGGCGCATTGATCTCTGTCGACAATGATCCTGATCTACTGTCTCAACTCAACAGCAGCGAGTTTATAAAGCCGAAAAAAGGGTTCAGGAGTATAGAAGCCTCCGCTGATAGTTTGCCGCTTGAGGATGACTGGTCCGATTTTTCATATGCCCGTTTTTTGTTACAGCATGTTACTACACCGCAATCAGTAGTTAACGAGGCCTATCGTTGTACCAAACCCGGCGGGCTTTTTTGTGCTGTAGATTCAGATGATGGCCTTATTCTTCATTATCCTGAAGACAAAGCGATTGATCAGTTTCTCAGCAATGCACAATCAAAACAAATTGAGTACGGCGGTGATCGTTTTATTGGCAGAAAGCTATTCAACTCATTCAAGTGTGCCGGATTTGAAAATATAAAAGCTTCCGTATTATCCCTCACCACGACGGAAGTACCACCCGAGATTCTATTTGGTATACTCTTCGGCTACAAAAGCACATTGGTGGGAGATTCCGATAACATCAAAGCTTTTTTAGCATCCCTAACAAAACGGGCTGAACATGGCGATCTTCTACTCAGTGCAGGCGTATATATCGTTGTTGGGCAGAAACCTCTGCCTTAAACAAATCTGAAATAAGATGCCGGCTGATTCTGGTTTTTGAACCAGCCGTCTATTCTTGTTAGTTTATGTTCTAGCTACTTTATAGATGCCAGTAATGCTTCGGCATCTCTCCTTCCTGAAAAAGCGGCTTTATCTTCCAGCAACTTAGATAATAGTGCTTTTGCTTCATTTGATTGACCTGATCTGTAGATAATCAATGCTTGATGGTACTGGTAGGTCTTGTTTTTTGGATCTATGAATAGCACATCTTTTATGGTCTTTCTTGCTTCTTTCAAATCATTATTTTCCAAGTAAACCATTGCCAAAGTATCCATAAGCGCAGGAGTCTGCTTCTTGAGTTTATTGGCTTTTATTGCGTAGTCGAGGGCTTTTGTTGTATCCGACTTTCTCATTATCCATGCCAGATTATTTAGGATAATAATATTATCAGGCTGATGGTTAAGTATTGTTGTGTAGGCTTTAACTGCAGATTCATCTTGTCCGATACCCTGATAATAGGAGGCGAGTGACAGCAGGGCTGGTATGTGGTTGGGGTTGTTCTCTAGCCAATCATTATGCAACTCAACGAAAGCTTCTTGGTTTCCCATGCCCAGCTTTTGTTTAGCGAGCATAAGCCTGTTTGTCCAATTGGGGTATTTGCTATGCAGTGACTCTGCCAGATTTTCCGCTTCATCGTGACGGCCGGATATCCTTGTAATGGTGTACTCCAGTTGAATCACATCTTCGTTCTCTGGCGCCAACTCTTTTATAGCTTTGATCTCTTTTTGTAACGTGGCTATCTCGGCTGACCGCAATATTTTACGCAAGTTAACAATACGTGCAGGAACATAGTTAGGATCTGTTTCAACAGCCTTTTTAAGTGCAGCCTCTGTTTTTTCCGCATCTCCCATTCCTGCATAAACCTGGGACAACAAAAAGTGCGGTATAGCAGAGTTGGGTATTTGCTTGGTTAACTGATTGGCCAAGTTTTCCGCACGATCATATTCCTTCTTAGATATATGTAGGTGTATTAAAAGCTCTTTGACATCGGGGATGTTTTTGATTTCGGAGTCCAGTGTCTCTATCAGCCCCGGGACTTTACTCGACTCTCCTGCTTCTATGTAATAGCGTGCCAGATTGACCCTGGGTTGAAATGCTTTAGGGTGTGCGTTGATGGCTTGCTCAAGCGTTTTCTCCATCTTTTTAGGATCACCTTGTGCTTCTTGTATGCCGGCAAGGCCTAACAGTGAATCAAGATGATTGCGCTGGAAGGAGAGGATTTCGTTATAGTACAACGCTGCTTCATTTAATTCATTTTTTGACAAGGCAATGCGCGCCAGATTCAGATTGGCAGCAGGGTTGTCCTTTTTGATTTCTCTTGATTTGTTGAATGCCTTTTTGGCGGCATCTAGTTTTTTCTGGGAAAGATAAATCATCCCCTCTAGTGTGAATGGTATCTCGCTGTCAGGCTTTTTTTGTTTAAATTGAGATACTACCTCTAATGCTTGATTATACTGTTTCAGGTTCAGATGGCTAAGAATGCTGATGGTGTAGGGTAGAGTAGAGGCGCTATCGAGTTTTGCCGTCTCTTCTAATAGTGCAAATCCCTGCTTTTCCTCGCCTGTTTTGATAAGACCTGAAGCTAAATTGATATTGGCTTCGGTTGATTTTGGATCTAACTCAGCCACTTTACGTAGTAGTTGGATAGCGCTATCCGTTTTGTTCTGCTTAAAGTGGCTGTGGGCGAGGAGATTTAGCGCCACAATATCATCCGGTGACTGTTCGAGGATAGGTGCTAAAAGGGGTTCAACTTCGTCAATTTTGTTATTTTTATATTTGATTAATGCAAGAAGCTTTCGGCCAAGTATGTTTGATGCTTGCCCGCTGAAGAATTGTTCGGCATAGGTTTCCGCCTGTGATAAATTCCCTTGCTTGTAGGTGATATTACCCAGATGGAACAGGGTCATGGGGTACTGCTCTACCCCCGTAAGCGCACCTTCGAATGCGCTTTTCGCATCATCCAGTTTGTTGGATTCAAAATGAATGAGCCCTTGTGCGTAGTTAATGGCGGGGTGATTAGGGAAGGCCTTTTTGAGTACATCTATGTCTTGTTGTGCTGAAGATAAATCACCTGAGTAGATAGCCGCCATGGCCCGTTTGTTCATCTCTGCGTAATTTGCAGTAGATTGCGCTATGGCTTTTGTATAGGCGTCAATGGCCGCCTTAAAATTCTTCTCTCTGGCTTCTATATCACCTAAGAGGCTTAATGCAAGCACATAGTTCTTATCTATTTCCAATGCTTTGCTTACTGCGGTACGTGCAACCTCTAAGTTAGGTTCTGTTATTAGAAAGACATTGGCTTGGGCCGTGTGGGTATAGGGGCTGTTGTTATTCAGTTTTACTGCTTGAGATGTGAGCGTATAGGCCTCGTTTGGTTTATTTTGTTGAAGTAGTGAGAGTCCTTGAGACGCCAGTACAATGGCTTTTTCTGCATCGTTGAGTTTTGCACTGTTTAGTTTTTTTAGCTCGTCGTGTTTTCTGAGCCTGACAAGGGCAATTGAAAGATCTGCGAGAACTTCCTGATCAGATGCGCCTAGTTTTTGTGCCTTTGCTAATTCTTTTTCCGCAGAAGAATATTCCGCCTTTTCCAGATAAAGCTTACCAAGCAATAGG
The DNA here is from genome assembly GCA_026197195.1 of Sedimenticola sp. Taxonomy (GTDB): domain Bacteria; phylum Pseudomonadota; class Gammaproteobacteria; order Chromatiales; family Chromatiaceae; genus Sedimenticola. Next base: position 823 of record JAPHUG010000026.1, on the reverse strand, counting down.
CGAGATGATTGATGTTCGGGGTTTAGTTGTAAGGCGTTTTTTAGCTCGATGAGAGCAGCCTTAGTATCGCCTTTTTGTAAATAGGCCTTTGCTTTTTCTGCATGCTGTTCTTCCGTCATAGAAGAGCTACAGCCGGAAGTAAGGCTAATGAACAGGAGTAAAAAAAGTGCAGGAATATGTTTCATTCAATCATCCATTTGATTTCGTAGGGGCTTTCAATTTGCGTACGTTGGGCTAAATAAATGTGTCGAGTCATTTATATAATAAAGAATTAATAGATTACTCAGTGTTAGCTCGATTACATAGAAGAATTGGTTGTTATTAGGTGTACCAGTTTAACAGAGCATATGATATTGGTCATATGCCTTCGTAATGTAAGTAAAAATAATTATCGATAATGTTTGGTAGCTGTAGTTTGTTCAGTATATAGGATTAAGTTATTCTACTTAAACAACAACACAAACTCACTAAACAGCTTTCGATCAAAATGTGCCGCCATCTCCTGCTGCATCAGTTTTAGCGCATCAAACGGCTTCATGGCCTTCTTGTAGGAGCGTTCTGAGGTCAGGGCGTCAAATACGTCGGCAATGCAACAGATTTTCGCGTACCGATGGATTTCATCCCCTTTAAGGTGCCTTGGGTAGCCGGACCCATCATCATATTCGTGGTGCTGCATCACGATATACTTGCATTCATCCGAGAGGGCGTTGGCCTCTTTGAGGATTTTGTATCCCTGGTAGGGGTGGATCCGCATATGTGCCATCTCGGCATCGGTTAATTTCCCCGGTTTATTGATCACTTCTGGCCTGACCATCACTTTTCC
>JAPHUG010000133.1 GCA_026197195.1 Sedimenticola sp. | reverse complement strand
GGTGGTCCCTGGAATGGCCTGGGTGATGGTTTTGGCGACGGCGCTGGTGATTTCAACATGAACTTCAGCGGACGTAGCAATGTATACGGTACCGGCCGTGGTTATGGCTACCACAACCCTTACTACGGTTATGGCTATGCCCCTTATGGTGCTCCTTATGGCTATGCCCCTTACGGCGCGCCTTATGGCTACCCAGTAGCACCTGTAGCACCACAGGCAGCGCCTGCCCCTGCGAAGTAAGTCAGGGACAATCAGATCGTCTCCCACGGAAGGGTTCGGTACAAGGATGTACCAGAATACTCCAGGTCGGTCCCGTTGCTTGAAAGTGCGTTAACTCGGGATCGATAAGCAAAGGTAAGGATTATATTATGAAGAAGATTATTACTCTGGTCGCCGCAGCGGCCCTTTCAACCGCATCCATGACTGCCAGCGCCTGGTGGGGTGGTCCCTGGAATGGCCTGGGTGATGGTTTTGGTGATGGTATCGCTGATGGTTCCTTTAACATCTCCTTCAGTGCACGCAGTCGTTTTTCAGGACATGGTAATGGCTATGGCTACAACCAGCCCTATTATGGCTATCCCTATGGCGTGGGCTATGCCCCGGTAGCACCTCTTACTGAAGAGCAGCAGAAGGCAATGGAACAGCAGCAGCAAGCTTTTGCTGAGCAGCAAGTCAAAGCGATGCAGGATGCCGTAGAAGCCCAGCGCAAGATTGCCGAGCAGTTCGCAGCTCAACCACAACCGCTGGTGAACCCCGCTGCCAACGCTTTTGAGTTGCCGGCCGATATTCAGGCTCGCCGCGATGAAATGCAGAAACAGATGCAGGCGCGACGTGATGAGATGTTGAAACGGGTTGAGGCGCAGCGTGCTTCTGCCAAGCAGCAGCAAGATGCTATCCGCAAAGAGATGGAAGAGCGTCGTCAGCAGCGCCGTGATATCTGATCGAAAGAAGTGTTGACGGGGCCTTACTCTCGTCATAAACAAAAAACGCCTCAAGACATGACTTGGGGCGTTTTTTTACGCCTTTTTTCCACAACTTCCTACCCTACTTCCTCTAATACTGCCTTGTTGTCCCCTTATTTTGAGACCCTTTTCAGCTGGGGGTATTGGAGGTGCCTCGTCTACACTTATCATCAATGCCCCAGAAGTTGCCACTCTGAGTGTGTCCCGGGCGGCAATGAAACCTCTCTGGAGTGGAAAGGATTTCAGGCCAAGATTAATGCTGCCTGTATCGCTTTCCTATGATCATCGAGTGATTGATGGCGCTCAGGCGGCTCGCTTTACTAACTTGCTGACCCGCTTGCTGGGTGATATTCGCCAGCTGTTGCTCTGAGTGAGATAGGTATTTTTACGTAAATTGATGAAATCCGTGAATTTATAATTTCATTTTATTGGCGAATAGGCTACTCTTTGCATGTTTTGGAAGGAAAAATAAAGATTAGTATGATCGTCTGATTAATTTTAGAAAAACTTTTTCCGGTTTTTTGTTTTTAGAGGCATTTTTTTAAAAAAGTCTTTGTGGTGACGAAGCGGATAGCCTGAGCGCCAATCTGTTGGACTGTTCATCCAGTAATAGCTGGGGTGGACGGGGGAACGATGGCCTATCCTGATTAGTGGAATTTACATAGGGTGAAGCAGAAGAGATGAAAAATGATTCCAGCGCTCAGGGCGCAGTAGATATCCAGGCTGAAGTTGTTGTACTGGGTGCGGGACCCGGTGGCTATACCGCCGCTTTCCGTGCCGCTGACTTGGGAAAGAAGGTTGTGCTGATTGAAAAGCACAGTAGTTTGGGCGGCGTTTGTCTGAATGTTGGCTGTATCCCTTCCAAGGCACTGCTCCACTCGGCTGCCATTATTAATGAAGCAGCAGAAATAGAACACATGGGTATCAGCTTCGGAAAGCCGAAGATTGATCTCGACAAGCTGCGTGCAGGCAAAGACAAGGTGGTTGGCAAGCTGACACAGGGTCTTGCCGCGCTGGCCAAGCAGCGTAAGGTGGAAGTGGTTAATGGCTGGGGACAATTTGAGAGTCCTAATCAGATCAGTGTTGATACGGCCGAGGGTAAGGTGACCATCGGCTTCGAGAATGCCATTATCGCTTGCGGTTCACGCCCTGTTGCTATCCCCGGTTTTCCGAATGATGATCCTCGCCTGATTAACTCCACCGGGGCATTGGCTCTGGAAGATATACCGAAAAAAAT
>JAPHUG010000248.1 GCA_026197195.1 Sedimenticola sp. | reverse complement strand
CTGGTGACCAAAGTGCACGCCAGCCTCAAGCATCTGACGCATTGATATATTGCTCATTTAAAGCTCCGAATTGTACGGGTTAGTCCTCCACGTACCCCAGCTGGCGACCCGGTTTCCCAGGCACCCCGACAGCTGTGTCGGTACGTGTGTGAAGTAGTTTGACAGGCCATAGGCCCGCCATCCCAGATCGACTCACTGCGATCCGGGCGCGTTTTATACCACAGAATGAAGGGCAGGACAAACGGGCCACAAGAAAATGCTACTATCGAATCCCTCTAGCCGGCAACTTGCTTCAACCCCACCCGCTATAGAGGTGATTGTCTTCAAATTAACCTTTACAATGGGACATAGACGTCTATTAACAGGAGGTGATGTTGAGCGAACACACCTCTGGAAAGCACAGGAATCCTGGACCCATTATGAGCGTAATCATCAAGACCCCGGAAGAGATCGAGAAAATGCGGGTTTCCGGCCGACTGGCCGCAGAAGTTCTGGAGATGATCGAGCCTTACGTACAGCCAGGGATTACCACAGATGAACTGGATCGTATCTGTCATGATCATATCGTTAATAAACAGAATGCCATTCCCGCGCCACTCAATTACCGGGGCTTCCCCAAATCTATCTGTACCTCGGTAAACCACCAGGTCTGTCATGGCATTCCTGGCAACAAGAAACTGAAAAGTGGTGACATCATCAATATCGACATCACCACCATCAAAGATGGCTTTCATGGTGATACCAGCAAGATGTTCTTTGTGGGTGAACCCTCAATACTGGCCAAACGTCTTGCCAAAACCACCTATGATGCACTATGGCTTGGCATTAATGAGGTCAAGCCCGGTGCAAGACTGGGTGATATCGGCCACACCATTCAGAAATTTGCAGAATCACACCACTACTCCGTCGTGCATGAGTATTGCGGCCATGGGATAGGCAGGGGGTTTCATGAAGACCCCCAGGTCTTACATTACGGTGCGCGTAATACCGGTGTCGAGTTAGTGCCCGGCATGTGCTTCACCATTGAGCCGATGATCAATGCCGGAAAGCGACAAGTAAAAATGCTGCCGGATGGATGGACAGTAGTCACCAAGGACAGAAGTCTTTCCGCGCAGTGGGAGCATACCCTGCTGGTGACTGAAGAAGGCTATGAAGTATTAACGCTCAGAGAAGAGGAGCGTGATCAGCTGGCCCAAGCGGCTCGCTGATTAAAGTAGATATCCTCCATGCAACCTACCGCCCTTCTTGACCCCGTAGCCATTACCCGTCTGCTCGAAACTGACGCCAATCCCCTTACCGTTTTTCGCGACGCACTGAAACAAGCAAACAAAGCACTAAAGCAGCGCTTTGAAGAGGGTGACCCGATTACCGCGCTGGTGCCACTCAGGGCACAACTGATCGATAATCTGCTTCAGCTGGCATGGGAGCTCAAAATGCCCCCTGATGCCGCAGCCTCGCTGGTGGCCGTGGGAGGTTACGGACGGATGGAACTCCATCCCGGTTCAGACGTTGACCTGATGATCCTCCTGGATGAGCATAATCCTGAGCAATACTCTGAACCTCTGGGGGAACTGCTTACCTTTTTTTGGGATATTGGTTTAGAAGTCGGCCACAGTGTACGCACGATAAAAGAGTGTATCAGCGAAGCCGAACAAGATATCACTGTCGCAACCAATATCATGGAAGCCCGCCTGTTGTGTGGACAGGCAACGCTTTTCGACCAGATGCAGGCCGCCACCGGTCCTGACAAAATCTGGCCAAGCGAGCGGTTTTTCACGGCTAAATGGGAAGAGCAGAAACAGCGCTACCTGCGCTATGAAGAGACCATCAGCAATCTGGAGCCCAATATAAAGGAGAGCCCCGGCGGCCTGCGGGATATTCAGATGATCGGCTGGGTGGTGAAGCGACATTTTGGCGCGAACACCATGCATGACCTCGTTGTACACGGCTTTGTGACCGAGGAGGAGTATCTTGACCTGATGGATGGCCAGGACTACCTGTGGCGCATTCGCTTCGCCTTGCATCTGCTGACCGGGCGCGGAGAAGACCGCATCCTGTTTGATTATCAGCGCACACTGGCCGCCCAGTTTGGCTTTGAAGATGACGCCCAGGAACTGGGGGTCGAGAAGTTCATGCAGCAGTACTACCGTACCGCACTGCGACTCAGAAGAATGAATGAGATGCTGCTGCAGCTATTTCAGGAAGTGATTCTTCTGAAATGCCATTTGGATGAACCCAAGCCAATCAACAGACGCTTTCAATCCAGAAGCGGCTTCCTGGAGGTTGTCCACAAAGAGATCTTTACCCAGTACCCGCTCGCCCTGCTTGAACTGTTTCTGATCATGGAACAGCACCCGGAACTGAATGGGGTCAGAGCCAGCACCATTCGACTGATTCGCAAACACCGTCACCTGATCAATGACGACTTCCGGGCCGACATTCGCGCTCGCAGTCTGTTCATGGAGATTTTACGACAACCTGTCGGCATCACCCATGAACTGAGAAGGATGAACCGTTATGGCATTCTGGCCCGTTATATCCCCGCCTTCCTAAATATTGTCGGCCGGATGCAGTATGACCTGTTTCATGTCTTTACGGTGGACAAACACACCCTGTTTGTTGTCCGCAACCTGAGACGATTGACAGTCCCCGAGCATCGTGGCGAGTTCCCTCTCTGCAGTGACATCATGGAGAAACTGCCAAAACCAGAACTGCTCTATATTGCAGCCATCTTTCATGACATCGCTAAAGGCAGAGGGGGCGATCATTCAGAGCTGGGGGCCAAAGAGGCCTGGGATTTTTGTAAACTACATGGACTGAGCGATTATGACAGCCGCCTGGTCTCCTGGCTGGTAGAAAAGCATCTGCTGATGTCGATTACCGCACAGCGAAAAGATACCAGTGATCCGGATGTAATTCGCGATTTCGCCCAAACCGTTAAAAACCCGGTTCACCTGGATTACCTCTACCTGTTGACCATGGCCGACATCCGGGCGACAGACCCGAAGAAATGGAACAGCTGGAAAAACTCACTACTTCGGGAGCTCTATATCACCACCAAGCAGGCCCTACTGCGGGGACTACAGAACCCCCAGGAACGGGAAGAGATCGTACAGAACAAACAGGCGGGCGCCCTCCATATGTTGAAGTCGGAGGGCATCAATCCAGATCTCGCATTGGAACACTGGGCCACACTCAGCCTGGACTACTTCCTCCATCACACTTGGGAGGAGATCGCCTGGCAAACAAGGATGATCATTAGCAGCACTAAAGAGCAACTACCGCTGGTACTGCTAAGAAAATCCAGCACCCGGGGTGGTACGGAAATATTTCTTTACGGAACCGACAGAGACGATCTGTTTGCCATCACCACCAGCCAGCTTGATCAATTGGGGCTCAACATTGTCAGCGCCCGGATTGAAACCGCCCAAACCGGACTGACGCTGAACAGCTTTCTGGTGCTTGAACAAGACGGAGGTCCTGTAGAAGAGACCGGCAGACGAGAGGAGATATGCGACCTGCTGAGGGCATCCCTCATTAACCCCGAGTCAGCCAATCTGGTCGTCTCCAGGCGAATCCCCAGAAGGCTTAAACATTTCTCCACCCCTACACGCATTGACTTCGTGCAAGACTACGGGAATCAGCGAACCATCATGAAGTTGGTGACAGATGACCGCCCGGGTCTGCTCTCAGAGGTGGGACACGCCTTCGCAAAATGTAAAATAAAACTGATCAATGCGAAAATTGCCACCATCGGGGCAGAAGCCGAAGACACCTTTTTTATCACCGACCGCAACGATAAACCACTGAGTAGTCGGGAACAGTTTGAGGCGCTGGAGAAAGAGATCCAGGAGCGACTCAGCTAGTTAATCATCGTCAACCTCAATCTGTCCTCCCATAGCGATCCTCAAAACGGACAATATCATCCTCGCCCAGATAGCTACCGGTCTGCACTTCAACCATCTCCAGGGGGATCACGCCAGGATTCTCCAGGCTATGGGTGGTTCCAATAGGGATATAGGTCGACTGGTTCTCTGAGAGCAGCAAGACCTCTTCACCCCGGGTAACACTGGCCGTCCCTTTCACCACGATCCAGTGCTCAGCGCGGTGGTGGTGCATCTGTAGAGAGAGCTTGGCCCCCGGATTGACGACAATCCGTTTTGCCTGGTGCCGCTCGCCCAGATCAATTGAGTCATAATAGCCCCAGGGCCGATACACTTTTCGATGGGTCTCAAACTCACAGCGACCGGCCGCTTTCAGCAAATCTACGATCTGTTTGACCTCCTGAACCCGGGACCGGGGTGAGACCATCACCGCATCATCGGTCTCAACCACCACCATATCATCCAGCCCCACAACCGCCACCAGCTTGTTTTCAGACTGGATATAGGAGTTTTTTGTATCCACGCAGAGCACATCGCCCTTCAGGGCATTGCCCTGGCTGTCCTTCCCTGCCACATCCCAGAGCGCGGACCATGAACCCACATCATTCCAACCGGCATCCAAGGGTACAACCACCGCCTGATCCGTCTTCTCCATAACCGCATAATCAATCGAATCAGCCGGACAGGCGGAGAAGGCCTCCTTCCCTAATCGGGTGAAATCAGGCGACACGATGGCACTCTGATGTGCTTTTCGACAGGCCGCCAGCATATCAGGGTTATGTCGCTCCAACTCTTCAAGAAAACGTGAAGCCTTGAAGACAAACATTCCGCTATTCCAGTAATAGTCACCCGATTCAATATAGCCTGTAGCGGTCCCCAGATCAGGTTTCTCTACAAACTTCTCTACCCGGTAAGTGGCTGCATCAGGCTGTTCCACTCCTCGTTTGATGTAACCGTAGCCCGTCTCAGGACCCGTTGGAACAATACCAAAGGTCACCAGCGCACCAGAACCGGCCACGTCAGCAGCCTGCCTGATGGCAGACTGATAGCGTTCAATATCGATAATCACATGATCTGCAGCCAGGATAAGCAGTAATTCATCTGGCGATTGGGCCGATAAGGCGGCCATTGCCACGGCAGGTGCCGTATTACGCCCCACAGGCTCCAATAAGATAGCCTGGGCTTCCACCCCCATCTCTCTCAACTGCTCAGCCACCATGAAGCGATGGTCTTCATTACAGACCACAATGGGAGCGGAGAGATCATCCAGGCCCTCAAGCCGCATCAAGGTCTCCTGCAACATGGAGTTATCCGTCACCAGCGGCAAAAACTGTTTGGGGTACTGACTACGTGATAGTGGCCACAACCTTGTACCAGAACCACCTGAGAGAATTACGGGAATCATCTAAACTCCTAAATGAATCGTTTAATATCAATTAAAATAGGCCCTTGCCTGCCATGGGGCAGTAAGAGCAAGCTACGCCTCTACCAACGACGAAGCATAACTGACAATAAGTTGTCTGAGTTCATCATCTTTTGCAGCATACTCAATATTGGCTTTCAGGAAACCCGCACGGGAACCGCAATCATAACGGACCCCCTCAAACTGAAAGGCATTGACGGTCTGCTGTTGCAGCAGATCACTGATCGCATCTGTCAGTTGAATCTCCCCCCCCGAACCCCGGCCCGTCTTCTCTAGCAAGGTAAAGATCTCCGGCGTAAGAATGTACCGCCCAACGACCCCCAGGTTGGAGGGAGCCAAGTCTGGAGAGGGCTTTTCAATAATACTCTTGATCGCGGAAGTCTGTGCGCCCTCATCACCCACCTCAACAATACCGTACTGATCTGTCATCTCATGACTCACCTGCTCAACAGCAATGACACTCTCCCCCGTCAGATTAAACTGATCCGCCATCTGAGCAAGGCAAGGGGCCTTTTTACCATCAATCAAGTCATCTGCCAGCAAAACAGCAAAGGGCTCGTCCCCTATCGCCTTTTTTGCACACAAAACCGCATGCCCCAGTCCAAGCGCCTCACTTTGACGGATGTAAATACAGTCTACATGAGACGGCACAATGTTTCTGACCACCTCAAGTACAGCATCTTTCTGTTTTAGCTCGAGTTGATGCTCCAGCTCATACGCTTTATCAAAGTGATCGGTAATGGCCGTTTTGTTCCGCCCGGTGATGAACACCAACATATCAACCCCGGCCGCCACTGCCTCTTCCACGGCATACTGAATCAACGGCTTATCAACAACAGGCAGCATCTCTTTGGGGATCGCCTTTGTCGCGGGCAAAAAGCGGGTTCCAAGCCCGCCAACGGGGAAAACGGCCTTTTTGATGGTACGTGACTTCAAAATCTCACCCTAAAATTGAGCGTAAGCGGTTAAACGACCTTCGGGCAGTTGCCAAAGGAGCTGCAGTACTTAATCCGAACCGAGACAATCAAATCACGTTATGTATAAGATTAAAAGGGCTAGCCCGAGTTACTACCGACTGCTGGCCATCCAACCAGGCTTGCTATAAGCGCTTCTCACTTAAAGAAAATCCTACATGAAATTGTTTAGTTAAAGAGGTATTATGCCGGCCACGTTGCATGACAGACGTGAATAAGTGCATCGAGTGTCGAGGAATAAAGCTCAGTACAATCGAATCATCATCTTCGAAACACAGTAAGCCGTACACTCAAACTCTAACCCCTAAACCGAACTGCCTCATACTATGGACAGCCTGCAGATTCTTATACTCTCGATCGTTCAGGGGTTAACCGAATTCCTTCCTATCTCCAGTTCGGCCCATCTGATTCTGACCCCTTTGTTATTCGGTTACTCCGATCAGGGGCTGGCCTTTGATGTAGCCGTCCATGTCGGTTCATTATTAGCCGTGACCACCTATTTTCGGCATGAGCTGATTTTGATGGCGACCGATTTTTTCAGATCCCTGCCCAAAGGTGCCATTCAGACCGAAAATTCACGCATGGTCTGGATGATCATCATCGCCACGCTGCCTATTGTTGTGGCGGGTGAGCTATTCCTCTCCCTGGTCCAGCATGATTTGCGTTCCATGGGTGTTATCGCATCGACAACCATCATCTTTGGCATTCTCCTCTTCTGGTATGACCGTAAAGGCAGTCAAACCCGGGACGAATACTCGACACGCTGGCGGGATGCCCTGATTATTGGAATGTTCCAAGTATTGGCGATCATCCCGGGCACCTCGCGCTCAGGGATCACCATGACGGCGGGCATGATGCTGGGTCTCACCAGGGAAGCGGCCTCCCGATTCTCCTTTCTGCTCTCTATCCCGACCATCTTTATGTCTGGTTCCATGGTGACCCTAAACCTGGTGACCAACCCGGCCCCGGTTAACTGGCTGGCGATGGGATCGGGTGCCTTGCTCTCCTTTGCCTCTGCCTACCTCTGCATCCACTACTTTTTACAACTGATCAGCAAAATCAGTATGTTGCCGTTTGTCATCTACCGGCTTCTTCTGGGCGGCCTGCTGGTCTGGCTCGCTTTCTAGACGAGTCACCAATAGACAGCAGGAATGAGACCGGGCCAGTCAGCCAACTGACCCGGTTACACACTCAGGAGATTGTCGGTGTAAATTCATCCGACTCATAGCTGAGCGTAGCGAACAGATCTTCCAGGGTCTCTTCTCTCCGGATCAGCTCGACAGTGCCGTCACTACGCAACAGCAGCTCTTTTGGCCGGGCCTTTCCATTGTAGTTGAACCCCATGGCATGGCCGTGTGCACCCGTATCGTGAATACAGAGAATATCGCCATCAACTACCCGGGGCAGTCCGCGCTGAATGGCGAATTTATCATTATTTTCACAAAGTGAGCCTGCTACATCGACCACTTCCTCTTCACCCGCTTTACCCAATACAGAGATGTGATGATACGCGCCATACATACCAGGCCGCATTAACGCT
>JAPHUG010000138.1 GCA_026197195.1 Sedimenticola sp. | reverse complement strand
GGAAAGGTAATGGCTGCTGATGTGGTTCAACTGGCCTCTGCTGAAACAGTACAGGGTCAATCAGTGCGGATAAACAGTGCGAATGGCGTGATGGTTGATAACGCAAAAGTGATCATGACTGATATCGAGACGAGCAATGGTGTAATACACGTGATTGATCGTGTGATTCTTCCAAAATGATCCCTCCGGAAACGCCGGCTGATGCTGTGTCAGCCGGCTTTTGACTTCAGTGAACAGCCTTTGTTCCTGAAGTTTTGTGTTGTTATGGGAATTTAGTTACGAGAAAACTTAGCCGTAGTGATTTGCAATTGATTAGAGTGCAAGCTATCGTTATGGCTCTTCATGATCTTTGTCCTGCCTTTGCGACTTATATTCGCTGTCTCCTTACCGACACAACCGAATCGAGCTTCATAGCGCCTGCCAAGATACGTGGTACGGTTTCGTTTGAACTAACGAACCTCCTTTCAAACTACATAATAGGTCACAAGCATTGATTACACTTTCGGTTCGCGGACTGCCTCGATCTACCACAGAAGAGAGCCTCACGGCGCTTTTCACTGAATACGGCAGCGTCCGTTCCCTTAAAATGGCCAAAGATCTCTTTTCGGGTGACTGTAAAGGGTTTGCAACCATTGAGATGGAAGGTCATGAGGCGCGTGCTGCAATGGCGGCACTTGATAGTCGTGAATGGAACGGCGGACTGGTACGTGTAGGTCCTGATCGCCCTCGTCCAGGTCGGGGCGGGAAACGTCGCTGAACAAACAACGGGTACGGTGTTTCTTTACATTTGAAAAGGGGATTCACCGTATCGGAACGTTAACTCGAGTGATCGTGTTTCGTGTTCTCTCTGACCAGTTGGTAACCCCTGTCCCTGACGCCCTGCATCAATAGTTCAACATTATCATCCCCCGCACCTACCATCTTCAGTGCTTCTGCGCCGAGCCTAAGGCTGGCCTCCACCGCTTCTGGATAGGCTTGGGTTGCGCCCGCCTTTAAAAGATGAGCGCAGGCTTCAAGGTCTCTGGCTCTTGCAATGACAGGGAGCTTGGGATAGATATTCCGCAGATGGGAGACGGTTTTAAGAACGGTCCTGCTTTGATCAATGGTTAAAACGACCAGTGAAGCGCGTTCAACATGTGCAGATACGAGCAGATCAGGATCTGAAATATCACCGTACTGAACGGTGTGACCGCTCTCCTGGCCCCGCTTGATATGGATTGGATTGGTATCGAATGCAACAAATGGGATGCCACTGGCCTCCAGAAGTGTCGCCACCGTGTGACCTACACGACCGTAGCCGCCAATAATTACACTGCGCTCTTCAATGGCCACAATTTTGCTGGATGAGTCACTCGGCGGGTTCAGCTTATGATCGGCTTTACGCGCTATTTTATCGCCTAGTTTCACCAGCAGAGGGGTCATCAGCATGCTTAGCGATATAACAGCTATGGCCATGATGAAAGTGGCTTCTGAGATCACATTCAATACGAGTGCTGACCCAAACAGCACAAAGCCAAATTCACCCGATTGAGCCAGCAGGAAAGTAATCCGCACAGAATTACCCCAGGTATACCCAAAGGCCAGGGCCAAGGGTAAGAGTATGGCGAGTTTGATGCCGATGAGAACCAGGGTATGACCGACAAACTCCAAAGGACGACTTGTCAGTTCGTCCAGATTGATAGACATGCCGACGGCGACAAAAAAGAGGCTCATCAATAAACCCTTGTAGGGTTCAACCAGGGCGCGGATCTGCATGTTATAGGTAGAGCCAGAGAGCAGCATGCCCATGATAAAGGCGCCCAGGGCCATAGAGAGTCCGGCCTGATGCATGGCCCAGGCGGCCAGAAAAACAGCCAGAAGAACCACCATCAGGAAGGCTTCGCGGTTATCATGACGCGCCAGCCACTCCAGTGCCGCCGGTACGACCTTTAGGCCAAAAACGCCAAGGAGTGCGAACATGCCCGCAAGAATCAGTAATTGATTCCAGAGTGGTATGCCGGAGGCAATAGCCGCCGTTTCAGATAATAAGGGAACCAGGGCAAGTAAGGGTACCACGGCAAGATCCTGCATCAGCAGGATGGCGAAGGTCCCGGTACCATGCTTGCTGGCCAGCTCGCCTCGCTCCTGTAGCAACTGCATGACAAAGGCGGTGGAGGAGAGTGACAGTGTCAAGCCAATCAGCAGTGCGGTTTTCCACGAGTCGGTACCCAACGAGACATACAGCGTAATAGCGAGACCGGTTAACAGGATCTGTAACGAGCCGAGACCGAACAGGTAACGGCGCATGGACCAGAGTCGGCTCGGTTTCATCTCCAAGCCGATCACAAACAGCAGGAGAACGACACCCAGCTCAGTAAAATGCCTGACGTCATCAACATGTGCTGTGACATAGGGCCCAGGGGAGTAGGGGCCGACCACAATACCCGCCACCAGCAGACCCAACACAGAACCCAGCCCGATATGACGAAACAGGGCAACGGCTACCGAAGTAACAGTCAGAAGGAGTAATGCAGAGAAAATAAAGCTATCCAGATGCACAGGTTCTTCCAGCTTGCGATTCCAGTAACTGATAATACCGGTCTGAGTCACAGTGTAGAAGGTATTTATTTTTCTGGTGCGTCTAAATATTTGAGAAAAGGGTCGAAAGGTTGATGCGGCAAAGCGGCTAGGGATATCACGCGCCAATCTGTATAAACGGCTCTCTCGTCTTGGTATGGAGGGTGTTAAGCGCCGTTAATCATCACGTTTCTTTGGTGAGGGTGTCTCGTTCTCTTTCTGCAGTTGTTTGCGTAAAAGGGATTCAAAGTCACTGGCCGAAACGGGCCGCGAAAAGTAGTAGCCTTGTAAAATATCGGCACGCCAGTCCCGGCAGTAATTGGTCTGCTCTTCAGTTTCAGTACCCTCTACGACGACTGACATCTCCATCTCCTTACCCATCTTTATGAGTGATCGGACGAAGCGGGCCTTCTTTGTATCTGTTTTTATATCCAGCATGCAGCCTTTATCGATCTTGAGACTGTCGATTGGAAACTGGAGCAGGTGAACAAAAGAGGAGAAGCCGGTGCCAAAATCATCCAGTGAGAGGTTGATGCCGAGATCATGGAACTGCAGCAGGGTACTGGCGGTGGTGTCGGGATTTTGTATCATGGCAGCTTCTGTTAACTCAATCTCCAATTGATGGGGTGAGATGCCACTCTCCTGTAGTGCCTGTTTGACGATTTCCATGATATGGCTATCACAGAGTTGGGTGTCCGATACATTGACGGCTATTCGAAGTGGCTGATCTGCGAGGGAGAACTGGGTCTGCCAGGCTTTTAGTTGGTTGCAGGCAGTCATAAAAACCCATTGGCCAATGGGAATAATGGCACCGGTCTCTTCTGCGATATCCAGGAATCGGTCCGGTGAGAGTAGTCCGAATTTTGGGTGATTCCAACGAAGTAATGCCTCAACGCCCACTATATGGTGATCATCGGCACAATACTGCGGTTGATAGAAAAGCTCGAGTTCTTTGTTCTTAATCGCTTGTGCCAGATCCCACTCGATTTGTGTGCGATACATGATCTCGGATTGCAGGTCTTCTGAATGGAAGAAGTAGCGGTTGCGCCCCTCTTTCTTGGCTCGATACATGGCGATATCGGCACAGCGCAACAACCCCTCAGAGTTTTCGGCACAATCGGGGTAGATGGCCACGCCAATACTGGTGGTAACCGGCAGTTGTTTGCCATCAATGATAATAGGTTCATCGAGTGACTTGAGGAGTCGTTCAGCAATCAGATGGGACTGGCCGGGTTTATTGATATTGGTACTGAGTACCGCAAACTCATCTCCTCCCAGTCTGGCAAGCAGATCCCCGGTTCGGAGTGTGGCTTCCAGTCGTTTCGAAACGGCACGGAGTAGTCTGTCACCGACATCATGTCCCAGGGTATCATTGATGTTCTTGAAATTATCCAGATCGAGCAGCAGAACAGCCATGTTAGTGTTGTTACGTTTGGCTCGTGCAATGGATAGGCGTAGGTTTTCGTCAAAAAAATAGCGATTGGAAACCCCGGTGAGACTGTCCTGTTCAGCCAGTTTGCGTAGTTGTTCGTGGGTAAGTCGGATCTCCTCTTTCATGGCGTGGCGTTGACAGGCCAGGGTGATGGCTAACATCAGGCGTCGATTGGTGACCTCGCTCTTTAACAGAAAATCCTCTGCACCCGCTTCCAGGCATTGGGTCGCCAGATTGATGTCCTCATCGCCGCTGACCATGATGATGCTGGTATCATGGAAGATATGTTCCGGAAGTTGTGATAACAGGTCAAAGCCGGTTATGTCGGGCAGGCTGTTATCCAAAAGGACAATATCGTAAGCCTGCCGTGAAAGCAGTTCGATGGCTTGTGCGGCGTTCTCTGCTTCAATGATTTCCTCCAGCGAGGATTCACCTCTCAGGGCACGACGAATGGCCATCCGGTCGAGTTCATCATCATCTATTATTAATAAGCGCACCCTACGGTATCCTCGTCTGGCCCGCTTATTGAGGTAATTCAACCAATCGCCAGTAGCGATCAAGCATGTCAATCAACTCCATGAAACCATCACCTACATTCTTTTTCAGGATGTAACCTGCCACGTGATTTTTATAGGCAGCCGTACGGTCCTCATCATCTTTAGATGTGGTTAATACAAAGACAACGCTCTCCGTTAGTTTGGGGTCTCGCCTCAGTTCTTCCAACAGTTCCAACCCATTCATTCGTGGCATGTTCAAATCAAGCAGGATGATATAGGGATGATCGACACCGCCAGGTGTACGCAAGAGTTCCAACGCCTCAATGCCATCACGGGCGCGATAGAGCTTGTTAAGAATCTTGTTTTTGCGCAGTGCTCGCTCCACCCCCATGGCATCCACTTCATCATCTTCTATCAGAAGAATGGATACGGGTTTGGTCTGTATCTCATTGGTGATCATCCAGCAACCTCCTCAGGGTTGATTCATCGGGCCAGGTAAAGATAAAACAGGTGCCATGCTTCCCATCAGATTCGAGTCTGATAGTGCCACCGTAGTTCTCCACAATCTTCTTCACGATCGCCAGGCCCATACCACTCCCTTCCACATCATCTCTGGAGCGAAGTGTCTGGAACATGCCAAATACACGCTCCTGATGCTTGGGCTCGATACCGGGGCCGTTATCCCTGATACTAAAAGTATAGCCGCTGGGCTGTGCGCTGGCGGTTATTTCAATGATGCCCTTGACCCCGGTAAAGTGTTTGATCGAATTACTAATAAGATTACGGAACACTTGCTCGAGTGGTGTCTCGAGGGTATTGAATAGGGGGTATTCTCCCGTTAGTTTGAGTTCGAAGTGCTCTGGAACGGAGTGCAGTGACCAGAGCCCTTCGATCATTTCCCTGACATCTACAGGTTTTATTACAAAGGCCTTCCGGCCGATCCTTGAATAGGTCAGCAGGTCATCCAACAGGCGTTCCATTCGGTTGAGGCGGCTACGCATCAGCCGCAAGTGTTCAGCCGTTTCATCATTGAGCTGTTCGCCAAGGTCTTCAGTGATCCAACTGGCCAGTTGATCGATACCCCGCAAGGGTGATTTCAAATCGTGTGAAGCAATATAGGCAAATTTATCCAGCTCCTGGTTGCTCTGCTCCAGATCCCGGGTATAGCGGCGTATCTCATTTTCCGCCGCTTTTCTTTCGGTTATATCCTGGAAGGTGACAACGGCCCCCTTGATCTGATCTTTGGCATCACGAATCGGTGTGCTGGTGTAGCTGACCGGAAAACTGCTGCCATTTTTGCGCCAGAACAGCTCGTCCTCTATGTGATGCGTCTTTCCCGATGTCAGGGCATCATAGATAAAACAGTCAGACCTCGGGTAAGGCGATCCATCGCTACGAGTATGGTGGATGAGTTCATGCTGGTTCTGACCTTGCATCTCAGCAAAGGTCAGTCCGGTCATTTTGCAGGCTGCGGGGTTGGCAAAGGTCGTCAAACCATTCAGATCCACACCGTAGATGCCTTCCTGGGCTGAATCGAGTATCAACTGTAACTGTTCTCGCGCAGCGGCCAGGGCAGACTGATTTCGTTTTCTTTCTTCCACTTCCCTGGAAAGGGTTTCCTGTTTTTGTCTGGTCAGCTGAACAAAGTGCAGAGCGACGGCCAATAGGAAGACCATCATCACTCCTCCAAAGAGGATGATGGAGGGAAGCGCTGTATGGGTACTACTAAACAATTTTGGCAGTGGAACAGTGTGCACTGTCCACTTAAGATTACCCAAATTCAGCTCACTGCTTTGACGCCATTGGATATCACCTTTCAGGTATGTTTCATCCGTTTCCATGAGGATCTGGCTTTGATCCTTGACTTGCAAGTGGTAGCCCGTTGCTTTTGCCGTGTTGTAAAGAGGGGACAGCAGGCTGCGTATTTCAAAGATACCGACAATAAAGCCATCATCACCGGTGGAAATGACTAACGGGATGAATACCAAGATGTGGGACCCCTGATTAAACAGCGGAACAGGGTCTGTTACATATGGCTGATCGGCCTGCCTGGCCAGTCGCATACTACTTGCGGCTGTTTCGTTTTGTGAGAAGTTATGCCCAAGCAGTGCTTGCTGAGTGGACAGGGGCGATAGTCGTTGCAGAATACCTTTGTTATCTACCCATCCAATGGCATTGAGGCCGGCAACATTCTTAACATACTCTGCAGCATCGGCCTGCCACTCATTGAGTGGGGTGCCATTTCGTATCTCCCAGCGCATTGCCATTCTTTGCAGCGCTTCACTTTCCGTGCTGAACAACGCTTCAGTGGTCTCCCTGCTGAGGCGTAGATTGATCTCCATCTCATGCTGAGCCTGGTTGGTTTCATAGGCAACCAACATATCCCAAATCGAGATCACCAGAATAAGCAAAACAACAACAATCGGTAGGTTATAGCGGGTGTCTATAGCATGCTCTTGTATGGCAGCGCTTGTCCTGCTCAAGGTGAAGTGTGCTGCACCTAACAGGATAAAGCCGATGGCCGTAGGTGGTGTCATATGAGCCAGGGATAAACCCTGTTGCATCGATGCATATGTAAAAAGTGCAACCAGGCCCAGGCCCAGCACTGCCGGTGTCAGGATACTGATAAGCAGGCTGCACCAACGGTTGGACGCAACCTGGCGTAAGCTGCTGACAATTAATGCCAAACCATAGAGCATGAAGCCGGATGCTGTATTAACTGCCATGCGGTTGGGTTGGCTAGTGAGGGTAGAAGGCCATTCATTTATCAGTAACTGATCTATAGCCAGGTCAATTGAAAAGATATGTTCGGTCAAAGTCGCCGAAGCTAAAAGAAGCGTCACCATACCGATGATGAATGCGGATTTTCCTTTATCCAACAGAAGCAACAAAAGACCAGAGGCGGAAAGTAGAAAGCAGAGCGCCGTATTGTACGGCATGGGGCTAAAGTCAGGATGGAGCTGGATTAGAGGGATGGCTTGAAAATGCCAGCCAAACAGGACCGTAATACTTAACAGTAAAACAAAGAGTACACCCAGTGCGACAGAGCGACTGTTTCGGTTGTCGGTTATCCCCATGAGATCGATTTCATACTGCACTTATTCTTTTAGTAATGGAGTGAGTATAGAAGATAAATCCTTGCTTTTACAAATACCCCTAAATTACAGGGTTATTGGCTTGCCGCATTGTGAGCAAGTGTCGTTTAGTCGGCTGAAACGGTTCTATTGAGCGAGGATGACGCCTGACAATAGCCAGGCGTCTGTATCGCAATATGACTAGGCAGGGATTCTGATTAGAGGAACAGATTCATCGCAATCATCATGACCACCAGGAACAGCACGGTCATAATGCCACCTGCCCGGATGAAATCGGGAACGCGATAGCCCGCAGGCCCCATGATCAACGCATTGACCTGATGAGTGGGAATCAGGAATGAGTTGGATGTGGCAATGGCCACGGTTAGGGCAAAGACCGCAGGATCGGCACCAGCGCCGATAGCGATATTAACCGCGAGTGGCACCAAGAGTACGGTGGCACCCACATTGGACATAACCAGGGTGAAAAAGGTGGCCAGCATGGCTACCGCAGCTTGAATCACCCAGATCGGTTGTTCACCGACCACCGAGAGGGTCTGCTCTGCAATCCATTTCGCTGTGCCGGTACTTTCAACAGCCAACCCCAATGGAATCAATGAGGCCAACAGGAAGACGGTCTTCCAGCTCACCGCTTCATAGGCCTCTTCAATGGAGAGGACGCCCGATAGAATCATGCCCATCGCTCCAGTAAGGAGTGCGACGGATAAGCGAATATCGGTGAACAATACCATCGATAGTGCAATAAAAAAGAAGAAGGCAGCCCAACCCACTTTATTTGGACGCAGTTCTTCACGTGGGTATTCCGTTGTGATCACAACAAAGTTACGATCTTTTTCAAGACGGGCCAAGGCGTCCCAGGTGGTGTGCACAACCAGGGTGTCACCCGCTACAAAAGGAATACTGCGGATATCATCGCCTTCACGCAGGGTCTCGCCATTTCGATGCAGGGCAATCATGGCGATACCGTAGACTTTACGCATCCAGACGTCACGGGCACTCTTTCCGATCAGGCTGGAGCCTGGCGGAATCAACACCTCGGCAATGCCCGCCTTGGTGGCTGCAAGAGATTCGGTAAACGAGCGCAACTCGTTACGCTTTTTAAGACCGTATGTTTCAACAAAATGATCGATATCCCGTGATTCGGCAATGACACCTAACACCATGCCATTCTCAATAGCCGTATTTCGCGCCAGTGTGCCTGGCCCTACTTGGCTATCACCGCCAGCGCGCTTGTTGGCAATGACTCGAACTTTGTAGGCCGTCTCCACATCATCCAGCTCTTTGCCGACCAGATTACTGCCATCGGGCACGACCAATTCAAACAGGCTGAAACTGACACCGTAGAGATCACGAAAATATTGCAGAGCGCCCGCAGCAGAGGTACTGCTCTCACTCTTGGTGGTGGGCAGCACAAAGCGCCCGGCCAGTACGAAGTAGATAACACCGGTGGCGACCAGCATCAGGCCGATGGGTGTTACTGAAAACAGGCTCCAGGCATCCATCTTCATCTCTTCAGGTAGGGCGCTGTTGGAGGTGTGGATCAGATCATTCAGCAAGATCAGTGGCGAAGAACCGACCATGGTTACCGTGCCGCCAAGAATGGCACAGAAGCCCATCGGCATCAG
>JAPHUG010000308.1 GCA_026197195.1 Sedimenticola sp. | reverse complement strand
TGAATGAGGCCGAACTGGAAACCTGGTCCCAGGATTTTCTCAACAGAGGACACCAGATCACCCAGAATCTGGAGACGGCCGACCTGGTTGTGGTGAATACCTGCGCCGTGACCGGTGAAGCCGTACGGAAATCCCGTAAACTTCTCAGCCGCGCCCAGCGTCAGAATCCGCAGGCCAAACTGGTCGTCAGTGGTTGCTACGCCTCACTGAACCCCGCTGAAAATGCCGAAAGTCTTGGTGTTGATCTGGTGGTTGATAATCGTGACAAGGACCGGCTGGTTGATATCGCTTCACGTGAGCTGAATCTGCATGCCATGCCTGAACAGGCCACGGCCCCAGGAGAGAGCAGCCTGCTGAGTCGCGGAAGACAGCGCGCCTTCATCAAGGTGCAGGACGGTTGCCGCTATCAATGCACCTTCTGCATTGTCACGGTGGCCCGCGGTGATGAGCGATCAAGAGCTGCAGATCAGGTAATCGAAGAGATTAATCGGTTAGTGGAGCAAGGAGTCCAGGAGGCCGTTCTGACCGGAGTTCACCTGGGAGGATATGGCAGTGACAGCGGTAGCGATCTGTCCCAGCTAATTTCTACCATTCTGGATCAGACAGCTATCCCACGATTACGCCTGGGTGCCGTAGAACCCTGGGATCTGCCCGACAATTTCTGGGATCTGTTTGAAAATCCCCGTCTGATGCCCCATCTGCACCTGCCCATCCAGAGTGGGGCTGACTCGGTTTTAAAACGCATGGCCAGACGCTGCAAGAAGGAAGAATTCTTACGCCTGATTCAACAGGCCCGAACAACCGTCGCTGATTTCAACCTGACTACTGACATCATTGTCGGTTTCCCGGGTGAAACTGAAGCGGAATGGCAGGAGACACTCGACTACGTTGAACAGATCGGCTTCGGCCATCTACATATTTTCAGCTATTCACAACGCCCTGGCACCCGGGCGTCGCTACTCCCCAACCCCGTCTCCAGAGAGGTGATCAGAGAGCGCAGCGAACAACTCCACCAGCTTGGGGAAAAGATGAAACGTTCGCTTTTGCAAAGCTACATCGGGCGGGAATTTCCGGTATTGATCGAGAGCGCATCCACATCACCGAATGGGGGATGGAGCGGATACACCCCAAATTTCTTACGGGTGCAGGTCAACGCTTGCTCCACTGAGAACCTGGAAAACCAGATTATTCCTCTTCAGCTGCAGCAACTTACCCCATCCGGGGATGCCCTGCTGGCTACCCCATTGACAGGAACACCATGTTAAACACACCTAACCCCTGGCGACTTCCATTACTGTTTTCTGCCAATCTGCTGGCCCTGTTGTTAATGCTAAGTTGGCTATTTGAACCGACCCGCTCACTCTGGTTGGCCCTGGACGAACAGCTTTTCTGGGCGATGAACCGCTCTTTGAGCTGGGGTGAGATGTGGCAGCGATTCTGGGCCATAGCCAATAACAGACTGTTTGATCTGGTCGCTGCGGTGGCTATGTTGATGCTGTTTGCCCACCAGGCCCTGATTGGCGACCGATCACGCATCAAACATTACATTGCCGTCGGGATATTGATGTTTCTCACCCTACTGGTGATGCTGTTAATCAGCAAAGAACTGCCTATCGTAAGGCCCAGCGCCACCGCGGTCTTCACCGAGGCACTGCGTTTGACTCAACTGGTACCGGATATCGCGACCAAGGATATCTCATCCGACAGCTTTCCTGGCGATCATGGCCTGGTTCTACTGCTTTGTGCCGGTTTTGCACTGATCTACTTACCCAGAGTCCATGGGGTGCTGGCCTTGCTGTTTATGGTCCTGTTCACCCTGCCAAGACTGATGAGCGGGGCACACTGGGTCACTGATGAGATCGTGGGTGCGGTAAGTCTTGGTTTGGTGGCACTCAGTTGGCTGTTTGCAACCCCTCTCCACCAGCATATCCTGGGGCGACTTGAGCGTGTTGTGGAGCGTCTATTCAGGAGGTGGGGGCTTTAGACCCGATCAGCTAAAGCCGTTAGCCCTCAATTCGGCCAGCAGGAACCTTAATTCATCGGCAAACAGATTATCGCCATCCGTGCTCAAACCGAGCCGGCCTTTTTCCATGCGGAATTCCAGTGCCTTTAACAGCGTCTCTTCAGGCTCCCACTGCCCCTCCATGCAGACACCTGAGTCATGACTGGCATTGATTTCATAAAGTGTCTGGCCCTTGCGAAACAGGACGAACGCTTCACCACAGTAGGCATCACGGGAATAAGAGGCGAGCAGAAGGTCGATCTCGGCGAGCGCCCTTTCCGAGAGCCGGAAAACCGCCTTTATTGCCTCCAGCCCCTCATCTTCCCACTCATTTAGAAACAGTGCTTTTGATTCCATAGCCACTTAAACCGCAAATTCTGCCCACACCGGACAGTGATCGGAAGGCCTCTCCATCCCTCTTATATCATAGGCAATTCCAGCGCCTGTGCAGCAGTTTTGTAATCCTCTACTGGCCAGGATCAGGTCAATCCGTAAACCATGCCTCGGTTCCCGGTCAAATCCTTTGCTCCGGTAATCAAACCAGCTGTAGTTCGCCTCTGAGAGCGGATAGAGTTCCCGATAGGTGTCGCTCAACCCCCAACCCAGTAGATCATCCATCCACTCCCGCTCTTCCGGCAGAAAGCTGCATTTGCCACTCCTCAGCCAACGCTTGGCATTATCATCTCCGATACCAATATCGATATCCAACCGGGCAATATTCATATCACCAATCACCAATAGTTGATCTGTGGGCGTGCAATACTCACGAAGATAGCGCATCAGATCACTGTAAAACTGGCGTTTGGCCGGAAACTTGGTCACATGGTCACGACTGTCACCCTGTGGAAAATAGCCGTTAATAATCTTGACCCTTGCCCCCGATTCACTCCGATATTCACCACAGATAATACGTCGTTGGGCATCAGCGTCATCAAATGGATAGCCTTTCTGTAACGTGACCGGCTCATCTTTGGACAGCAACGCCACACCATAGTGACCTTTCTGTCCAAAATATTGCGCCTGGTAGCCTAATGCCTCAACCATCTCCAAGGGAAACTCATCATCCTGTACCTTGGTCTCCTGTATACCTATCACATCAGGATCATAAAGCGCCTTAAGCCGCTCCAGCTGATGCTCGCGTACCCGAATACCATTGGTATTAAATGAGACAACCTTCATAATCTACCCTTACACACTCTGCAAATCGTTAAAATCAATGGTGAACGGCACCCTTACAGGCCTCACCGGGATTAACTATGCCTGTCATTTACAGTTGATTCACCCCGAAGCATAGCCAGGTTGTTTATACTAAGAACCATGGCCTTTATCGATACCCATGCCCACCTGGATGACCCCCGCTTCGATGCTGATCTGACCGAAGTCATCACCCGATCACTCGCTATCGGTATTGAACAGATTATTGTGCCATCCATACAGGCTTCAGGCTGGGCCAGGCTGCAGCAACTCAGCCAGCAATATACACAACTGCTGCCGGCTTATGGACTCCACCCCATGTTCATGCACCAGCATCGTCGTTCCCATATAGCCGAGCTGCATGACTGGCTGAACACCCATGAGGCTATTGCCATCGGCGAGTGTGGACTGGATTTTTACATACCCGATCCCGACAAGCAGGAACAGCAGTGGTTTTTTGAGGCCCAACTCGCACTGGCAGATGAATTTCAGTTACCGGTCATCATACACGCCCGCAAGTCGGTGGAGCAGGTGATCCAAACCCTACGGCACTTTCCAACCGTGACCGGTGTCTTGCACAGCTTCTCCGGCAGTCAACAGCAGGCTGAACAGTTGATTGAGATGGGCTTTCTGCTTGGGTTTGGCGGCCCGGCCACCTATAGCCGGGCCAGCCGACTACACGCCTTGATCCGGTGGTTACCTTTGTCCTCGCTCCTTCTGGAAACCGATGCACCAGACCAACCGGATTCAACCCATCGTGGCGAGAGAAATGAGCCTGCCTATCTACAGAGGGTCATCGAGGCTATCTGTTCACTTAAAGGAATTAGCCAGCCGGCGCTGGAAGAGGCAACCACAACAAATGCCCAACGGTTATTTAAGCTACCGCTTATTTGAGGCTACTCAACAACCGGATCAGGTCCATTGATGCCGTAAAAAAATCATCCGCGGGGTGTTCATCACAATAGAGCTGGATTCGCCGCATGGCCCCCTTCTCATCAACCCCCTTCAGAACATCCATACCTGTCGCTAACGACAAACCGGTGACCAGCCCGGTCAACCAGTCACGGAAGTGGATATACTCGGCAATATGGGCCTCCGCCCCCTCCTGCCACCCCTGATAGGAACGGTTATACTGATCGCAGCTCTTTACCCCATAGCCCAATACTTGAGGAGATTGTTCGGCCGCCAACGGCAAGCTTACCCATAAAATTGCAGCGAGGCTGCATTGTTTCAACATATAAAACCCTCTGCTGGATGGTTTATTCTGATCATCATTAGTACTGATTATCCTTCAAATAGAAAAGATTGATTAAACATTTTGTAAGAATGGGCGTCTACTATATTAGTATTACACCAACCTCTGAAGCTGTATCAGCGAGGTACACACTATGATCTTTGATAATCTTACACTGGCCGCAATAGGACTGTTTGTTGTTATTTCAGTCTTTCTCATCAGCACAAAAAACCGTCCTCGCTGCAAAGGAGAGCAAGCGTGTAATGAGGCTGGCGAAAAAACCTCGGAGAACTGATTCTGTTAAGGGCCGTGCGTCAGTGCCAGCACACATCATACTCCGGTGTGATGGGGTGCCCTGGTACCTGACTGGCTTGTCACACTGCGCCATGACGTGGCGCACTGCCCACATTCATCACAGATCACAGTTCAGAAATTAACCCGCACCAACTTGATTCAGTTCACACCATCGCCGCTCATTGGCCTCTAGAGTCACCCTTAACAGCAGCCCGGTCTTGGTCACTATTACCAGGTATCCATCTAACTGAAGATCGAGCTGTTACGCTACTTGAGGGTTTCAGTCATGTTCACACACACGTTCGATCTACTAGCCAATGTACGCTTTCAGCTTATCTTTCTACTGGCGCTCTTTGCGTTTTCAACTACTGCGATGGCCCGCGAAACCGATGGAGAGAAAAACAACTGGCAAAACAGCAGAACCCTTCAGTCTGATTCGAGCGGTCTTCTCTACTCCTTACCCACCATCAGCCAGGATCAGTTACGAAGAGAAGTGAGCCAGTTAAACCGGCAACTGCAACAGCGCCAATCCGACCTGAACGAGGTCATAATGAATAATCGCTTCTCAGCCGCCGATGCCGTCATTATTGCGGCCCTTCCCGGTGGACTGATCTACGCCGCCATTAAAAAACAGCGTATTGTCACCGCTGAGAAGGAACTGGTGGGCATCCAGTCCCAGATTGACAGTTTAACCCAGCATCCGGTGGATAAACGCGGCTCTTTTGAACCCGCGATGTTAGCAGCACGCTAAAACGGTGGCTGAATAACCAGACGCGCAAATACCCTGATTAGAATGAGGATGCAATAAAGCTGCCATTCGCTAAGATAATCCTGCAGAATGTAAAGAAAACGGCTGTATGCAGGAAGGGGAAGTTGATGGCACAACGCAAAAGCAGTAATTGTGGACTACACCTAGTCAATACGGATCGTAATTGCAGCACATGTGATCTGCCAAAAAAGTGCATAGGTGATGGGCTTGATGCACAACAATCTGAAAGTATCTCCAATTTAATTAAAAGTCGCGGACCCTTTCAGGCCGGTGACCCTATCTTTCGAATGGAAGACCCGTTTAAATCCATTTTTGCCATCCAATCGGGGTCAGTAAAAGTGGCGTCATCGCTGGATGATGGCACCCCGTTAATACATGGCTTCTACTTTGATGGTGAATTAATTGGCATTGAGGCCATCGGTGATACCCGCTACCAAAATGATGCCATCGCCCTTGAAACCACTTGGATATGCGAATTACCTTTCGACAAGATAGAATCTCTCTGTATTGAAATTCCCAAGCTGCAACACGAAATACTGGAGCTGCTCGGTAAGCGCATTCGCTATACCAACAGCACCATTGTACGTGGACGCTACCTGAGCGCAGACAAGCGCTTTCTACTCTTCTTAAACGACCTGTACCAGCGTAAGGGAACCGTCAATGCCAATGGCGACCGCTTGGTAACACTGCCTATGACGAAAGGGGATATCGCGGTGCATCTGGGCCTGCGACCTGAATCGCTCAGTCGCGCTTTAGCCAAATTGCAGGAAGAGGGGATCATTAGTAATCGTTCACGAGAGATACAGATACTGGATGAAAATCAGGAACTGTTCTCCTGCCTTTGGGTCTAGGTACAAGCAAACAACCTAGACTGCCTTGGAGACCCTGTTTCTACCTTTCTGTTTGGATTCATACACGGCCAGATCAGCCGCCTGGAACAACTCACTGAATGAAGTGCTCTTGGCCTCCCAATCCAGGGCGGCCACACCAAAACTGCCCGTAACTGTCAGTCCCTCTGGTTTGAGTTGTTCAATTTTTGACCGTATCTCCTCCGCTCTTTTCAGAGCATCAGATAATTTGCAGTTGGGTAACACAAGAATAAACTCTTCGCCGCCAAAGCGAACGCCGAAATCCTCATCCCGGCAGGAAGTCAGTAACAGTTTTCCTATCCGCTTCAAAACCGCATCACCGATCAGATGACCATAGATATCGTTAATCTTCTTAAACAGATCAATATCCAGGACTATCAGGCTTAACGGCATTTTTTTCCTTTGTGCCTCTTTGATTCTTCGTGTGGCAATATCAGCCAGGTAGTGGCGATTAAACAAGCCCGTTAACGGGTCTGTTACGGCCAGTGTTCTAAGCATCTGCTCCTGTTCCGTCACCTTATCCTGCAGGTTCTTCGCTTTAAGCAGATTTCTGACACGAACAATTAACTCCTCATTTAAAACCGGCTTTTCTATAAACTCCGTTGCCCCCTGCCTCAACGCCTCAATCTTCTGGCTTGCCTTGTCAAGGCCGGAAACAGCGAGAATCGGAATCTGGCTATCAGGGGAAGGCAGACTGCGTATATGACGAATCAAGCCAATACCGGTCATTTGTCCTTCCAACAGGATATCCGTGATCACCAGATCAAAAGCCTCCCTCGACATAATGTCTACTGCATCTTCAGCACTGTTAAAGCAGCTCACTTCATAGCCTTCGGCTTTAAGGACCACTTGGGTCATACCGGCGACTGCCTCAGAATCTTCAATATAGAGAATTTTCGCAGAACGCGTGCGAGGCCTGTTCGTTTTTTTAGCAACATCGGCAAGATAGATCTGCATATCCTGCAGTCGACCCCGATTAATAACCTCAGTTGCACCCGCCAGCAGCGCCTGCTTAACCACCTCAGACTCACTGGAGGCGGTAATTAAAAGAATAGGCATAGAATCATTCAGCTGCGTACGAAGACGAGTCAACGCCAGCGCACTCGATTCCGCATCCAACTGCTCAGCAAAACAGACCAACTTAAAATCATCCAGATCTTCCAACAACAAGGCGTCATCCAGGGAATCCACAAATAATCCACCTAGACCCGCACTATCCAGCTGCTGCTGGATCATCTCCTTATAGAGCTTCGCTGGTTCAATAATAAGGACTGAATTTGTCTGATATTTTTTCACACTCACAACTAACTCCAAAGCACCAAGCCATCTTATGAGTATAGTTAATGTATGTATTTATGCTGAAAAAGGAATTAATAAACTAAAATAGTATCAACCATACGACTGCCCTCACCGAAGGGTTTGTCATGAAGCCAGGAGACACTGCGCTGACAATCACAGGCTATAAAATAGTAGGTTCGAATTACACTATCGGAAAACAAAAAACCCGGACGCAAGGTCCGGGCTTTAATTAATAATGGTGGGCCGTGTAGGATCACTCGGCTTCGCCTCGCCCTTCGGGCCGTGGCTGCTCTGCAGCCACGTTCAGCCTCGCTTTGCTCAGCTGTCGAACCTGCCTATTTGAAGTCGAAGGTTCAAATTGTGGTACTGGAAATAAAAAAACCCGG
>JAPHUG010000155.1 GCA_026197195.1 Sedimenticola sp. | reverse complement strand
GCAGCCAAAAGTCTTGATATAGAGTTTGCCGGACATGCGGTTTGTCATAAATTGCGCCGAAGGCGCGCTAGCTTACCTACTATACTAGCGTTTTTCCAGGTGATTTGGGGTGTTCCTCAAGGATAAACGCTTATTGCCGTTACCTTATATGAGATTAGCGCCTAAACTTTAAGGTTGTACCCCCTCAATTGGGTCTACAGAAGAAGGATACTCAGGACCAGCAGTTTGCTGGTAGGCAAGGATTATGCGTTACGGCCGCCCAAAACCCGATCGCGTATTGAATCAGCAGATCCAACTGCTGTACGCCAATGGTTTACCTGCCAATCTGACAGTAGCCGCGATAGCTATCCTGCTGGCGATCACCTTCTGGGACAAACTCAACAAGCCACAACTGCTCAGCTGGGTGCTGGTTCTGCTGGCCGCCACCCTGGCACGCATTTACCTGCTCTTCCGGCACGAAAAAACGCCAAAAAAGTACGCCCCAGTCGCCTGGGGAAGGCGCTATGTTATCAATACCCTGCTGGTCGGCTCGGCCTGGGGATGCCTGACCCTGTTGATGCTGACAACCAGTGAGCAGTTTGTTCACTATGTCATATTCCTGGTGATCTTCGGCACGATGGCCGTCTCAGTACCGGTTTTAGCCCCTTATCTACCCGCCTTTTTCGCTTATGTCCTCCCCCAGGCACTGCTTTTGGTTCTCACCCTGCTGATCCAAGGGACCCAATGGAGCCTGTTGCTGAGCATGGCGGCAATGATCTACACCGGCCTGATCACGCTAACCAGCCGCAATATGAACCGACAGATTCGCCGTTCGATTGAGCTGGAGACCCATAACCAGTCACTGGTGGAGTCCCTCGGAACCGAGGTACTCCAGCGCAAGGCGATCCAGGAGGAGCTGGAACTGCACAAACTTCACCTGGAACACCAGGTGGAACTACGTACCGAAGAGCTCAGCCAGAGCAACGATAAACTCCAGAAAGAGATCGGCATCCGCACCCAGGCGGAAAAGAACCTGAAACACCTGGCCCACCATGACACCTTGACCAACCTGCCCAACCGTTTACTCCTGGATGCACGACTGGAGCATGCCATCCAACGGGCTCACCGCAACCAGTCCCAACTGGCGGTACTGTTTCTGGATCTGGATAACTTCAAACATATCAATGACAGTCTCGGTCATATTGCCGGCGACCAGTTACTGCAAAAAGTCACCTTACGACTAAACCAGGCAACCCGGGCAGATGACACCATTGCCCGGCTGGGTGGGGATGAATTCGTGGTGCTGATGGAGGATTTCGAGGACACCACCAACATCATATGCCTGGCCCAGAAGATCCTGGATCGTATCAACGAGCCGTTTGAAGTAAACAACAAAGCGATTTTCACCGGCTGCAGTATCGGCATCAGCCTCTATCCCCAGGACGGGGAAACCGCAGCCACGCTGCTCCGTAATGCTGATGCTGCCATGTATCGCACCAAGGATGAGGGGCGTAACAGTTACAATTTCTACACCCAGGAGATGACCGCCACGGCCTATGACCGCATCATTTTGGAGGGCAGCCTCCGAAGGGCCATTGAAAATGATGAGCTGGCAATCTACTACCAACCACAAAAGCGACTCGCCACCGGACAAATCGTCGGGCTAGAGGCGCTGGTTCGCTGGATCCACCCGGAGATGGGCGTTCTGCCTCCTGGGCGCTTTCTTCCCGTTGCTGAGGCCTCCGGGCTTATTGTTCAACTGGGTGAGTGGGTATTAAAGAACGCCTGCCGGCAAATGGTTGAATGGAAACAGAAGGGCTTACCCATTGAGGTAATCGCAGTCAATCTTGCTGGCAAACAGATACGCCGCAACGACCTGGTTGAAGGCATTGGCAGAACACTGGAAGCGACAGGATGCCGACCAGAGTGGCTGGAACTGGAGGTGACCGAGGGTTTCATCATGACCGAAACCCATGATTCCATCGGCGCCCTCGAGCAGCTCCGACGCATGG
Organism: Sedimenticola sp.; assembly: GCA_026197195.1. GTDB lineage: Bacteria > Pseudomonadota > Gammaproteobacteria > Chromatiales > Chromatiaceae > Sedimenticola. Next base: position 677 of record JAPHUG010000155.1, on the reverse strand, counting down.
GTATTCAACTGGCCATTGATGATTTTGGCACTGGCTACTCCTCTCTCAGCTACCTGAAGAAACTACCCATCCATCGTTTGAAGATCGACCGCTCATTCGTCCAGGATCTGGAGGGAAACAGTGACGATGCCGCCATTGTCAGGGCCATCGTCAGCCTCGGGAACAGCCTGCAACTGGATATCACTGCCGAGGGCATTGAAACACCCTACCAGGAGGCCTTCCTGACCGAACTCGGATGTGAGCTGGGCCAGGGTTATCTCTACAGCCAGCCCCTGCCCCGAGAGCAGATTGAGACCCTCATCACCGAACAAGCCAACTCATTGACAGCCTAGGCAGCCAGTAGAAAGAATCAACCACCCCCACCCAATCAAGCTCAGCCAAATGGTCTATGGTTAGTAAAAGACGTATAAAAACGGGATCTTATTATGGGCAGGGACAGGCTGCTGACCGATTACCAGAACACCAGGGGCAATTCCGAGACCCTTTGTCGCCCGCTGGCCGTTGATGATTACCAGATCCAATCCATTGCACAGACCAGCCCACCCAAATGGCACCTGGCCCACGTCACCTGGTTTTTTGAGACCTTTGTGCTCGCTGAATTCCTGTCAGACTACAGACCGTTCCACCCTGACTACGATTACCTGTTCAACAGCTACTACTACACCCACGGTGAGATG
>JAPHUG010000033.1 GCA_026197195.1 Sedimenticola sp. | reverse complement strand
GTGTAGATCTGGGTGGTGATATCTTTATACATGGCGGCCGCTCATCCAAAGGGTGTCTGGCCATTGGTAATCGGGCAGCGGAAGATCTCTTTGTAATGACCGCCTTGATCGGTGAGCAGAATGTCTCTGTATTGATAACGCCCCGTGATTTTCGTTTTCGACCACAGGTGGCCGTTTCGGTGGATGCGCCCCCCTGGATTGATGACCTGAATCGGCGGCTTGCCAGTCAGTTGGCGCAGTTTCCGCTGGCCGATAAACGGTATTGATGACCCTCTTTGTTTAACCTTCGCAGAAATTCTCCCGTTGAATCGCAATTCTTAAAGTAGCTGTTGATGGCAAAAAATACCCCAAAGAGAAGCAAAACCACCACGAAGCGCAAGCCGCCGACCCGCGGGCGACGGGCCAGGTCAGGCAAGAAGCCGCCTCGTAAGCGCGGTCGGTGGGGGCGATGGCTCAGTCGATTGCTGGCCTTGGGATTTCTTTTTTCCCTGGTGTTGGGGGTCTATCTCCTGTACCTGGATCATACGGTCAGGGTTAAATTTGAAGGCAAGCGCTGGGCAGTACCCGCTCGGGTCTATGGGCGCCCGCTGGAACTTTATCCTGGGGCTTCTCTGTCGCCAGACCAGCTGGTGTCCGAATTGCAGCAGATGGGCTATCAACGCAGTAGTTATCCCAAACAGCCCGCAAGCTGGTCGAGGAACAAGTCCCGGATTCTGATCCGTTCCCGGTCATTCACGTTCTGGGATGGTGAACAGCCCGGCCATTTTCTTGATGTCCGCTTTTCCGGGAATCAGATTGATCAGCTCTCTGAAGTGGGTGGGGGTGAGCTGGCACTGGTTCGTCTGGAAGCCCCGGAGATCGGTAGTATTTATCCCGCCCATAATGAAGATCGTGTGCTGGTGCGTCGTTCAGAACTGCCGGCGCTTTTGGTGCAGGCGCTGATTGTGATGGAGGATCGCGCCTTCTATGAACACTCAGGTGTGGATCCCAAGGCTATCGCTCGTGCTATCTGGGCCAATCTGAGGGCGGGCGGAGTGGTTCAGGGTGGCAGCACCCTGACACAACAGCTGGTAAAGAATTTTTACCTGACCCGGGAACGCAGTCTCTGGCGCAAGCTGAATGAAGCCGCCATGGCGCTGTTGCTGGATGCGCACTATGACAAGGATGACATCCTGGGCGCCTACGCGAATGAGATCTACCTGGGGCAGGATGGTGGTCGTGCGATTCATGGTTTCGGCCTGGCCAGTCATTTCTATTTTAATCGCAGTTTGGGAGAGCTGAACCTTTCCCAGATGGCGCTCCTGGTGGCACAGGTTCGCGGCCCCTCTTACTACGACCCGCGCCGCCATCCAAAACGGGCGAAAGAGCGCAGGGATCTGATTCTCTCAGTCATGCAGGAGCAGGGGCTGATCAGTGCCAAGCAGGCCAAGGCCGCCCAGAGGGCTCCGCTGGGGGTTCAGCAGAAGGGTGATGGGCGAGGGAGTTATCCGGCCTTTATGGATCTGGTCAGACGACAGTTGCATCGTGACTATCGAGAAGAGGATCTGACATCTGAGGGTCTGCGTATCTTTACCACGCTCGATCCCTGGGCACAGCAGCAGGCTGAGCAGGCCGTAGCTGATCGCCTGTCTCGCCTGGAAAAAATGTACCGCTTACCCAAAGGCAAGCTGGAGAGCGCAGCTATTCTGGTGGATAGTGAAAGTGGTGAAGTGCGTGCCCTGGTGGGAGGACGAAGTGCGCGCTATGCCGGATTTAACCGGGCGCTGGATGCCGTCAGGCCGATAGGATCACTGGTTAAACCCGTAGTCTATCTGGCGGCGTTGATGCGGACTGACCGCTATAACCTAGTGACACGGCTGGATGATACCCCCCTCAGTATCAAGGGGAAGGAAGGGGAGCCGTGGATGCCGGAAAACTATGATCATGTTGCTCATGGAAAAGTCCCGCTGCATACGGCCCTGGCCAACTCCTACAACCTGGCGACGGTGCGCCTGGGGATGGATGTTGGCCTGAAACCGATTGCCCAGCTGTTGGAACAGATGGGTATCAGTCGTCCGATCCAACAGGTTCCGGCTATGCTGCTGGGTTCGGTTTCGCTCTCTCCGCTGGAGGTGACACAGCTCTACCAGACCTTTGCCGCGGGTGGTTTTTACTCCCCCTTGCGGGCCATTCGGGCGGTTCAATCGAGCAGCGGAGAACAACTGCAGCGTTATCCGTTGACGGTGCGACAGGCGGTGCCATCCGGTCCGGTCTATCTCCTTAATCGCAATCTGCAGGAGGTGGTTCGCAATGGTACGGCCAAACGACTGGCCAGCTATGTCGACAATACGCTCAATGTTGCCGGAAAAACCGGCACTACCGACAAGCTGCGAGATAGTTGGTTTGCCGGTTTCAGCGGTGACAAGGTGGCGGTGGTGTGGGTCGGTCGGGATGACAACAAACCGGCCGGTCTGACGGGTTCGACAGGTGCATTACAGGTC
>JAPHUG010000011.1 GCA_026197195.1 Sedimenticola sp. | reverse complement strand
CTGTCGCTGCGAGAAGTAAAAACGGAACAGATTCTTACTCCGCGTTCAGTCGTGCATATGGTACAGGCTGATTTGACGGTATCTGAGGCTCTGAATGATCCTAAATCTCGTCAGTTTACCCGCATGCCGGTTTATGGTGAGAGCATCGATGATATTCGCGGCAAGATTATCCGGCCAGATCTTTATGAGGCTGAACGTAATGGCCACGGCAATGAGCCGGTGCATAAATTTGCCTTACCGATTGTTCGTGTCTCTGAAAAAATGCCGGTTCAGGCACTGATGGATATGTTCATTCGCCTTAAGCTGCATCTGTTTTTGGTTGAAGATGAGTTTGGCCAGACGGCTGGCGTGGTGACATTGGAAGATGCGATTGAAACTATGCTCGGTCGTGAAATTGTCGATGAAAGCGATACCGTTGAAGACATGCAGGCCTTTGCCAAGGAACAATATAGAGAGCGCTTGCGTGAGTACAATACAAATCAGCCTGAGAAGCCTGACAGCGATTGATAAGCCGGTACGCGTTTCCTTAAAGGGGTCAGAGCCCTTTAAGGAAAATCCGCAGGCCGCTAGTATATTAATAATCTATCTTCTAAGCGGGGTATTCAGTGCCAAGAAAGCCAAGATTTTTTGTGCCGGGTATGCCGGTTCATATTGTGCAGCGCGGTCATAGCCGTGAACCCGTGTTCTTTGAGGATAATGATTATCGGGCTTATCTGAGATGGCTCAAGGAGGCGGCGGATCGTTATAAGGTGGCTATACACGCCTATGTTTTAATGTCCAATCATATTCATATCCTGGCCACCGCAGCGGATAAGGATGGTGTTACAAGGATGATGCAGTATGTTGGTAGATACTATGTTCCCTATATTAACCACACATACGGAACCAGTGGCTCTATCTGGGAAGGGCGCTACAAAGCCAGTCTTGTTCATGATGAGGAGTACCTCCTAACCTGCTTGCGTTATATAGAGCTGAATCCGGTCAGGGCCAACATGACACGCTCTCCGGCACATTATCGCTGGTCGAGCTATCGTTGCAATGGACAAGGGAAGACCGATGCGGTGGTTACCGGTCATCCCCTTTATGATGCGTTGGGCAGAACCGAATCAAGTCGGATTGAAGCCTATAAGGCACTGTTCAAGGTGCATTTAGAGCGAGGGGCATTGGATGCTGTTCGTGCAGCCCTTCAAACGGGGACGCCGCTCGGTAATGATTATTTTCGGAAAAAGATAGAAAGTAAGTTGAAGTGTAAGGTTGGGCAGGCCAGACGAGGCCGTCCTACTGTGAAGAAAACAGAAACCAGTTAATGGCACTACGAAGGCCCCTGAGGCACTTGTTGTGGTCAGGGTGATTACAGGGCAGGATCATCAAAGGAAATCAATATGCTAATTAGTAACATGGAAATATTGCCGGGCAAGCAGATACAGAAACATTTGGGGCTGGTGCAGGGTAGTTCGGTGCGCGCCAAGCATGTTGGCAGGGATATCATGGCCAGTTTAAAGAACATTTTCGGCGGTGAACTGAAAGGTTATACGGAACTGCTACAGGAGTCCCGCGATGAGGCGATGGACCGAATGCAACAGCAGGCGCAGGCGATTGGGGCTAATGCGATACTGAATGTGCGTTTCTCGACTTCATCAGTGGCACAGGGTGCGGCAGAGATCTATGTCTACGGTTCCGCGGTTATCCTGGAGTAATTGGCATGATTGAACTGATTATTTTTTTGGTCCTGATGACGCTGGGTTACCTGGTGGGTCAATATGCCGAAAAGCGTCATTATGAATCGATTATCAAGCGTGAACAGAAACTGAAGAACTTACCTACTATCGCCAGCCGGTTTCCACCTCCCGGTAAACGTCTGGATCAACAGCTTGTGATGGGGAGTACAGTGATCTCCATCGATTATTTCAAACGTTTCATTGCAACACTGCGCAATCTTTTTGGTGGCCGTGTCACCTCTTATGAATCGTTGCTGGATAGGGCGCGACGTGAATCTCTGCTGCGGATGAAGGAGCAGGCGAATGAGCTGGGTGCCGAGTATGTCTTTAATGTGAAGTATGAGACCGCCTCTATTTCCAAGGGGCGTAATAACACCATTGGATCAGTAGAAGTGCTTGCTTACGGAACGGCGTTGCTGCGACCAAGTGAAGCGCCGTGAAATTTGAGCAACGGGATATTCCCGAAGGCATCAACGTTACCCAGGTGCATCCCCTCAGGGAGTTGGCCGTCCTGCTGGGAGGGGCCGTTCTCCTGATCGTGCTGCTGGTTTATCTGTTGGGCCTCTCCGCGGGCTTTCTCGCCCGTTATATTCCTTTCGAGATGGAATTGGAGCTGGCTTCCTCATTTTCAGAGGAAACGAAAAGCGAAGGCGATATTCAGCGCTATCTGACGCGGATTAATGATCAGGTGGTGGCGGCCATGGCTCTCCCTGAGGGCATGCAAATAACGCTTCATTATAACAATGACGATACAGTTAATGCCTTTGCCACTCTTGGCGGGCATGTGGTGGTGTTTCGGGGATTGCTGGAAAAACTGCCCAATGAAAACGCCTTGGCGATGTTGTTGGCCCATGAGATTGCCCATGTGAAGCACCGTGATCCTATTGTGAGTGTAGGACGGGGGCTGACCATTAGTGCGGTACTGGGTCTGGTGCTGGGGCAGAGTGATCTTGGCGTGCTGGGTGATACCGGGCTTTATACCCTGTTGCATTTTAACCGGGAGATGGAGCGCGAGGCGGATCGTGAAGCACTTGAGGCGGTGTACCGAATATATGGACATACCCGGGGGGCTGATGATCTGTTTAGGGTTCTGCAAACGTATCGTGAAGAAGCTGGGGGCGATGATGGCTTCGAGGTGCTGCAAACCCATCCTCTGGATTGGAAACGCATTAACGCCATTGACTCCCTGGCTAGAACGAATGGCTGGGACGTAGAAGGCGATATCACACCCATTCCCGAAACTTTTTTTAGTGATTTAAAGCGATCTGAAAAGAGTAGCGAAGAGTAAATGGCAGGCGAGGTAGCCGTCAGTTTCAGTCATGGTCTAAAATAGAGTTATAGACAGGCCTATTCGAACAGAACATTGTCATGACCTACACGCTCAGTTTTCAGGAAGAGGACGGCTATCTCAAGGTGACTGTTGAGGGTTCCCGTGCGCATGTGGACCCAGCCAAAAGTGGTCAACGGGTTGTCGATCAAATCTTAAATAGGTGTAGAGAATCTCACTATTCTCGGGTTATGTTGGTCTCTCATCTGACGGGCTCATACCCTCCTTTTGCCAATTATCAGGTGGTTACATCTCTGGAGCAGTTTGGTGTGCCGAAGGAGTGGAAACTGGCCTACGTTAATCTGGATGAGCCGAGTCAAAAGTCTGTCTTGTTTAGTGAAACACTGGCAAGGAATAAAGGGTACCAGGCCTGCGTTTTTCAGCGTGAACAGGATGCCCATCACTGGTTGATTGGAGATAGTCCAGGCGATTGACTGCTTAATCGTCCTCTTACAATTCCTGCACCGCTCTAATCAAGTGCCATGACTGAAAGTTTGGTTGTACCGTTGCGGGTGGGTCGTCCCGGGTGCTGGAGCGTCCAGGATGTCTCATGATGCCAGCCATCACTTAACGTCACCTGGAATTTACTATCCAACAAAACGCGATCCGTCGTAAGCCGCTCTTTAACCGATTGGGTTTTTACCGCGTCGATCTTGGGATTTAACTGACAATAGATGCCGACGGTGTACCCCGACTTTTCTGGTAATTGCAAATCCAGCATTTTGCCATTTAGCTTGCCCTGTGCTGAGAAGTGCTCAGGAAACAGAACAGGCGTTTTTCCCTTCTTGAGTTTTTCCCACTCTTTCTTCAGCAAGGCATCCTGTGCAGTTTTGGGTGGGTTGAAGCGTTTGGCCCATTTAGTCTGATCCAGACGCTCTGTCTCTATGTCTGTTCCAGTTCCCACGATGTGGGTCGTTGCTGCTTTGCATTCATAGATACCTGGTGGTGAACTGTACCCTTTCATGGATACGAAACTGGCACGCCCCTTGGCCTCTTTGAGTTTTTCCTTTTCGATGGTTACATCCACGATACGCTGGGTTCCGACAATCAACCCCGCCTCTTTTAACTGATTGCCACCGGTCATGGCGACATTGGTACCTTCATCCAGAATGGTGATGCGCCATCGTTCCCTGGGTTTGGTCAGTGTCCAGGTGAAGTCGCCACTACAGCGTACTCCATGAGTGTCTGGCTCCGGATGCAAAACTGTAACGGCATCTTTTTCTGCCCGAATGGTGACGATATCCTTGCGGTTATAGACCTGTTGGTTACCACTGTATCCCTTGGGAAAAGGAAAAATCAGGTTGCCCTTCTCAAGTCGCCCCTCCAGGATCAAGGCGCCCGCAAAAGAGTAGCCGGATCCATGATGTACAAACGCTCCCTTCCCCTTGATGGGGCCATCCTCCTTGGGAAGCACCAGCGGTATGGCGCCGTTTCCTTTGACGATGTCTACATAGTTGGATGGAATAGGGTAGCTGCACTGATAATCCACGGTCTCTTTGAGTAACACCTCCCCCGATAAGGTCTCTGCCTCTAGCGTTGCATTTGACAGCAGGGAGGTGACTACGGAAAACAGAAAGATGGCTGCCAGTGATCGGACAGATCGGGAACGACTCAGTGTAGGCATTGTGCATTCCTTTGTCATGGCGATGACCTATTGAACGATTCCGTTATTGAGTTAAGGGTAAATGATCTCCCAAGCATGTTGCAATCCTGATTCGACCTTACCCTGCTATTTGTGCTGGTTTACAAGCCTGTCTCGGCATTGCTTTTAAGTGGCTGTTTAACTTACTCTTGGTTTTAATGCATCAAGGGCCTCTCTGGCTTCTGATAAAATTCACCACCTATTGTGACTGATCATGTCCCCTATTAAAGCGGCCTTCTGGAACGGTTTTTAGACTGTGTACCTTTTATCCTGGTGGTTGTGCCTTTCGGATTACTGTTCGGAGTAGTGGCAACAGAGGCAGGGCTGAACCTACTCGAAACCATGTCGATGACGGTGCTGGTGATTGCTGGTGCCGCGCAGTTTACCGCTTTAGCGCTGTTGCAGGATCAGGCGCCCACTATTGTGGTGATACTGGCTGCGCTGACAGTGAATTTGCGCATGGCGATGTACTCTGCGGCGCTTGTTCCCCACCTGGGTAAGACCTCGCTAAGGACTCGCGCCTTTGCTTCATACTTCATGATTGATCAGACATTTGCGGTATCGATAAAAAAATATGAACGTAATCCTCACTGGGGACCATCACAAAAAGTGGCCTATTATTTTGGGTGTACTGCGGCACTCTGTCCTTTCTGGTATGGCTTCTCTCTTATTGGGGCTTTGGTCGGGCAGTCCATACCTAAAGAGTATTCGTTGGATTTTGCTATTCCCATCTGCTTTATCTCTTTGATTGCTCCGATGCTGAGGAGTTTGCCCCATCTGATAGCGGCACTGGTTTCGATTGTTCTGGCGTTACTGTTGGCCTGGATGCCCTATAACCTCTGGCTGGTTATTGCGGCCCTATTTGCCATGATGGCAGGGGCAAAAACCGAGTTGTGGTTAGCGCAGAGGAGCACACAAAGTTGACTACGGCGACAATATGGATTGTGATTATTGGACTCGGTATCGGCACTTATTTGATTCGGTTCTCTTTCCTGGGTTTGATTGGAGGAAGAGAGCTGCCAGAATGGGTGCTGCGCCATCTGCGTTATGTCGCGGTAGGGGTGATGCCGGCACTGATTACGCCCTTGGTGATCTGGCCGGATGCGACTGGAGGAGAGCCAGACCCTTCTCGTTTGATTGCCGCGCTTGCGGCCTTTCTGGTGGGTATTAAAACCAATAGTGTAGTTGGCGCCATTGTGGCCGGGATGGTTGCGCTTTATGGAATACAGTATCTGTTGAACTAGGCGGTCACACTTCCATTATGGACAGGCCAGTGATCGCTTCAACTAATACAGCAAACGTTATAGGACCGGAGTCATGTTGACGTTTTATTCATCACTGCACGAGCGTCATGCTCCCGCATATGAGTTTTTTCGCGGTGAGCGGGTATCCTGCTTTGAGTCACCGTCACGGGCCCTGTTTGTAAAACAGGAACTGGAGCAGCGCGGTCACTACCTGCTTGAGCCGACGGTAGATAGCCGTCCTATTCTTTCTCAGATTCATACTGAGCGTTATCTCGCGTTTTTGGAATCTGCCTGGTCGCGCTGGTTATCTGTTGACCCGGCCAATATCTCATCGCAGCCTTTTCCCTCCGTTTGGCCTGTGCGTACATTACGCAGTGATTGTGAACCCGAAAATTTTATAGCCCAGCTTGGGCTTTACTCCATGGACAATGGCAGCCCGATGGTTGAAGGAACCTGGGCCGCCGCCAAGGCGGGTGCAGATGCGGCAGCCAGTGCGGTGCAACAGCTCTCTTCCGGTGACAAGGGGGTGTTTTGTGCAACCCGTCCTCCCGGTCACCATGCAGGGGCCGATTTCATGGGGGGGCTACTGTTTCCTTAACAATGCCGCCGTGGCTGCACAGGGGCTCAGGCATAGTGGCTGTAAACGGGTCGCGATCCTGGATGTGGATTTTCATCATGGCAATGGCACACAAAGCATTTTCTATGATCGACCTGATGTGTTGTTTGTCAGTATCCATGGGAATCCCCGCACAGAGTATCCTTTCTATCTGGGCCATGCGGATGAAACAGGGGAAGGGGACGGTGAAGGGTTTAACCTGAACCTGCCCTTATTGGCCGGCAGTACAGCAGGGCAATGGTTTGCAGCACTGGATACGGCCTGTGCCGGGATTTCAGCGTACAAGGCTGATGCCTTGGTGGTTTCACTGGGGCTAGATGCCTTTATTGAAGATCCAATTTCTAAATTTGCTTTGCAGTCTACTGATTTTAGTAAACTCGGTGCCCGTTTAAGGCGGATGGCGTTGCCCACACTGTTTGTTCTGGAAGGTGGCTATGCAACCGCATCACTAGGGCAACTCTGATTAATTCAGGAAATCGTATACCATAGACTCACTAATCAGCCAGATTTCAAGAAAGCGATGAAACAGCAGAGCCTTGAAACCACAGGTTTCGAAAAATACCGTAAAAAGACCCGCAAAGAGCAATTTCTGGAGGAGATG
>JAPHUG010000157.1 GCA_026197195.1 Sedimenticola sp. | reverse complement strand
ATCAAACCGGCCATTCGCGGCAACCGCTGTACTGATACCAATAACCGCAACCGCTGCAATAATAATTTTACTTGAACGTTTCATCTCTGTTTCCTCTCTTGTTTGGAGCGGGCTGCTCCTTCTGTGGGGACTATGAGAACACCCGGGTGTAACGGGCTGATGTCGAAAACGGCCAATTTTGTAAGTCTGAGTAACAGCAAACAACCTGTTACACTCTGTTACAAAGTTATTCAAATAATCTCGCTCAGTTCGGGTATAAAGGAGCCATGGAAAGACAGCGACATATTCTGGTGGTAGATGACGATCTTGAAATACGCCAACTGCTTCAGGCCTATCTCGAGCAGAATGGCTATCGTGTGACCACCGTGGGTGAAGGCAAGTCCATGAACCGGGTACTCGATGAACAGCGCATCGACCTGGTGGTGCTGGATCTGATGCTACCTGGAGTCGATGGGCTGGAGTTGTGTCGTAATCTCAGGGTGAAATCAAAAATACCGATCATTATGCTAACAGCCCGGGGGGATGAGATGGATCGTATCCTGGGCCTTGAGATGGGTGCCGATGACTATTTGCCAAAGCCCTTCAACCCCCGTGAACTACTGGCACGTATCAAGGTGGTCCTGCGTCGTGCTGTTTCACTGCCATTTGACCAGGAGGAGCAAACACCACTAACCATTCAGTTTGCCCACTGGCAACTCGATTCAGTTGCACGACATTTGATCTCTTTAAACGGTGATGTCGTACCACTGAGTGGTGCCGAGTATCGATTATTGAAAGTGTTTCTTGATCACCCCAACCGCGTATTAAACCGTGATCAGTTGCTGGATCTGACACAGGGCAGAGAATCCGATCCTTTTGATCGCAGTATTGATGTCCTGATCAGTCGATTGAGACGCCGCCTTGAAGATGATCCCAAAGATCCGGCAATTATTAAAACTGTGCGTGGAGAAGGCTACGTGCTCACCACCAAAGTGATGAGTACCAAGGGTGATGTCTCATGAGACTACTCCCCCGCTCTCTGTTCGGACGACTGGTTCTGATTCTGATAGGGGGACTGCTACTGGCGCAGTTTCTCAGCACTGGACTGCTGTTAAAAGACCGGGGCGAGATCATCCGTGAAAACACCGGCCTGCAACTGGTGCAGCGTATCGCCTCGATTGTTTATCTGATGGAGGAGACACCAGCCAACGAACGTCAGCGTATTATCCGTGCCTTCAGTACACCTACATTTCGGGTAAGCCTGGCAAACAACCCCTTCAGGCAAGACCCTGCGACTCACGCCATACCCTCACATCACCTGGAGATGTTGTTACGTCAGGCATTGTCTGAAAATACCGAACTACAGGTTGCCATACTCCCCTTTCGCCCCGGCTTTGAAGCAGAGCCGCCACCCTGGCGCAGACGCCATGAAGGGGATTCAGAGCGGAGACTCAAACCCTCCGAACGCCCTCTCCGTCCCAATCCATTGAGTGGGTTTCAGGCCAGTATTCGCTTGTCAGACAACAGCTGGCTTAACGTGCAACGACCACTTCCAGAGGGTATTGAGAGCTGGCCGAAAAAGCTGTTGGGCTATCTTGGCATCCTGCTACTCTCCATCATTTTGATCTCCCTGCTGGCCGTTCGCTGGGTGACAAAACCACTCGGCACATTAGCAGAAGCGGCGCACAATCTTGGCAGAGATATTTCACATCCCCCACTGGATGAAAAAGGTCCCAGAGAGGTCAAACAGGCCGCCCAGGCATTCAATACCATGCAGACCCGACTGCGCCGTTATATTGAAGACCGCAGCAGCGTGTTGGCCGCCGTTTCCCACGATCTGAAAACCCCCATCACCCGCTTGCGACTACGCTTGGCCCTTTTACAGGACAACGATCTACAAAACCGCTTCGAAAAAGATCTGAATGAAATGGAGCAGATGGTAACCGCCACCCTGGATTACCTCAGGGGAACAGAGAGTAAAGAGAAACAGGTCAACATCAACATCAATGCCTTGCTTGAATCGCTGCAGGATGATGCCGAAGAGCTGGGTTGGACCATGACACTGGCGACCGGCAAAGCGGCGCCCTACCTGGGACGTCCACTGGCGCTGAAACGCTGCCTGATGAACCTGATCGAAAACGCCGTGCGTTATGGTCAGGCGGCTATTGTGAGGATAGAAGACACGGAAAAACAGCTGACCCTGATCATATCAGATCGGGGTGAAGGTGTTCCCGAAGATGAGCTGGAAAACCTGTTCAATCCGTTTTATCGCCGGGAAGAGTCACGGGCACGGGAGACTGGAGGCACCGGATTAGGATTGGGTATCGCCCGAAATATTGCCCGGGCCCACGGCGGTGATGTGAAACTGCGTCGAGGAAAGACACGGGGCCTTGAAGCGGTTATCACCTTACCCCGATAGGTTTTAGCCTGATTTTCTATCCTCTAATCAACCATGGCATCACAGAAATCAGGCGAGATACTCGAATCTTGTGGTACAGCAGCTGACCGCGTCCAGGGCTGGCTCATTGTTGGGCTTCACTTTGTT
>JAPHUG010000473.1 GCA_026197195.1 Sedimenticola sp. | reverse complement strand
TTCAATAGCACTATGGCGAGTTAAAACGGTAACACCCACCATTACGGCGATGCGGCTTGCGCTGGTTGCCTTTCTGATCACGCTACTGTTAGGGCTGCTGCTGGCGAGTGGCTTTCTAGGAACCGTAGGGTTTGGTCATATAGCCCAATTGGTCAACATTCACCTGGGGTGGGGGGTGTTGGGGTGGATTGGACTGCTGTTGGTGGGCCTCTCCTACCAAGTGGTTCCCATGTTTCAGGTCACCCCTGAATATCCTGCGCTTATGCGCCGCTACCTGGCGCCCGGGCTGTTTGTCATGCTGATCGTCTGGTCATTATTGATGTTGGCCGCGGCACTTGATTGGCTCAATGCTGTTTTACCGCTGCTAGCGATGCTGTTGCTGATTCCCGGCTTTATCTACTATGCCGTGGTCACGCTTCAGCTTCAGCTTCAGCGTAAACGCCGTGTACCCGACATGACCATGCAGTTCTGGCGTATTGGCATGTTGGCGATTCTACTCAGTGCCGTACTCTGGGGTGCCGGTATGTCGTCAACCCTGTTGTCCAACTCGCCACAGTACAGTTTGTTGTTGGGCGTTGTACTGATCGTGGGGGCAGGGCTTTCTGTTGTGAATGGTATGCTTTATAAAATCGTGCCGTTTCTCTCCTGGTTCCATCTTCAGAATCGTCAACTCAGTTTGATGTGCATGACGGTACAAGTGCCTAATATGAAAGAGTTTATTACAGATAAGGCGGCTCGCTTGCAGTATAAAGCCCACCTGGCAGCACTCCTTATGCTTTTGGCGGCCGCGCTGAAGCCGGAATGGTTTGCCCATCTGGCGGGTATTCTCTTTGCCTTCTCCAATATCCTGCTAGTCAAAAACCTCTTTATGGCGATGAAAAAATATCGTCAGGTCAATCAGGCCCTGCTTGCCTATGCGGTTGATTCCAAAGCCGAATAATTGAATTGACGCCCTGGTTATAGCCTCCAGGACAGACAGGCTTATTCCTGCTGGATCTGGCCTCGGGCGGTCGTTGCCACCGTTATTCTGCGCGGGAAGATTTCCATCATCTATAATCTACGGTAAAATAGTAGACTAACATTTGTTAACTATATGATAGTTAACTATATGATAGTTAACTATTTTTTCAGGTGATGGTGAATTATGCTGGCTGATCTAAAAGAGGCCTATCTTTTTTCTCAACTGAATGATGAGCAACTGGAACGTGTTCGTCAGATGAGTACGGATATCCAGTTGCAGGATAATGAGGCGTTGTTTGAGGCGGGAGATGCGGCCAAACGCTTCTTCCTGGTGCAGGAGGGACAGATCAAGCTCTCCAGACTCTCAATGAATGGCAATGAAAAAGTTATCGAGGTCGTTGTGGCAGGACACACCTTTGCCGAAGCGCTGATGTTCTCTGATAATCCGGCCTATCCGGTCAGGGCAACGGCGATTGGAAAATCACGCCTGATAGCGGTTGAAAGCAGGGGGTTTCTTGATCTGTTAAGAGAATCCACGGATACCTGTTTCCGCGTTATGGGTGACATGAGTATGCGCCTGCGCCGCATGATTAAAGAGATTGACGATTTAACCCTGCAGAGTGCAACAGGCCGTGTAGCCGGTTATCTCTGTGGCAAGTCGATGTTCAAAGGACAGGTCAGGGTGGCTTTTGATCTGGCTACCCCGAAGGGTGTATTGGCTTCACGCCTCTCTGTAAAGCCGGAAACCTTCTCAAGAATTCTGCATAATTTTACCGACCAGGGTTTGGTTAAGGTGAAAGGCGGTCATATTGAGATTCTTGATGTGGAAGGGCTGCGAAAACATGCCGAGTCATCCGGTATCTGTGGCCAGCATATCAGCCCAGAGAGCTGATGAATAACACTTACAAACAATAAGGGGTGCAGCAGCACCCCTTTTTTATCGAATTACGTGCCTTTTTGTTAGACCTTGAATTGACTGACCTGTATCTGCAGTCCCTCACTGAGTCGCGACAGCTCCTGACTGGATGTCGCCACCCGGTCTGATCCCAGGGTAGCCTCCTCGGCCAGTTGGGATATCTGAACAATGCTGCGATCAATCTCCTGTGCCACAGCGGATTGTTCTTCGGCGGCACTGGCGATCTGGGTGTTCATATCCGAAATGGTTGAGATCGATTGAACAATCTTATTGAGTGACTCAGCGGCGGCCCGAGCTTTGTCCACCGTTACCTGTGTAGTGGATTGGCTGCGGGTCATCACTTGGACGGCCTCGCTGGTGCCGCTCTGCAGTCTTTCAATCATCTCCTGAATTTCCTGGGTGGATTGCTGTGTCCGACTGGCAAGCGTTCTTACCTCATCGGCCACCACAGCAAATCCGCGACCCTGCTCGCCGGCACGTGCCGCTTCGATGGCAGCATTCAGTGCCAAAAGATTAGTCTGTTCAGCAATGCCGCGAATCACATCCAGTACCGAGCCAATCGCTTCGCCCTCTGACTCCAGTCGGTTGATAACACTGGAGGCGCGCTCAACTTCACTTGCCAGGGTGTTGATTGACTGGGAGGCTTCGTCCACTACGGTGCTGCCATTGCGGGCTTCATCGTTGGCTTCGCGGGCAGAGCTAGCGGTTTTCTCGGCATTTCTTGCGATTTCATGAACCGTAGCGGCCATTTCAGTAACCGCTGTCGCAACCTGATGGGTTTCTGTGCGCTGCTCATTCATACCTTCGTGGCTCTTGGCGGTAATGGCCGAGAGTTCATCCGCAGAGCTGGTCAGTTGATTAGTGGCGGTGCTGACCTGGGCGATGGTGTTTTGTACCTTTATGGCAAATTGATTAAAGGCGTCTGCCAGTTTGGCCACTTCATCGTTACCACTGCTATCAAGCCGCTGTGTCAGGTCACCATCCCCCGCTGCGATATTGTGCATCGCTTCGGTGGTCAACTGCAGTGGGGTACAGACACTACGGGCGATAATGGCTGAAAGCGTGATCAGGAAGATCAGTATGGCACCGACAATGGCGCCCATTGTGGTAGCACTCTCCCAGAAGGCGACTTCTACATCATCTATATAGATGCCCGTGCCGACAACCCAGTCCCAGGCTTTGAAACCCTTGATATAGGAGACCTTCTGGACCGGATCTTCGCTACCCGGTTTAGGCCAGAGATAGGGGACAGTACCTTCACCGTTGGCCTTCACGGTTTTTACAAATTCGACAAAGATGGCGGTGCCGTTGGCATCCTTAAGATCAGAAAGATTTTTGCCATTAAGGGACGGTTTCACGGCATGCATCAAGACTACTGAGTTCATATCATTGACCCAGAAGTAGTTTCCGCCTTCATAACGGAGGGATTCGATGCTGGCCAGGGCGCCGGCCTTGGCACTGGCTTCATCGAGCTCGCCCTTGGTAAAGCGCCCATGAAAATCAGAGATGATGCTGTGAGCCGTCTCCACCAGTTTTTGTGTCTGGAGTTCTTTCTCGTGGAGCAGGCTGGATTTAAGCTGGGCCAGTGAGAGTGCGGTGATAACAGCGATACCGAGGACCGCTAGTGATATCAACGCCCAGAGGCGGTGAGTAATTTTAAGGCGACGCAGTGCATTCATGGGAACTCCTCATCACCGTAATAGACATCACCCCTGTCAGATACGGTGCCAAACATTAGTGTTGATGACGTGCCCTCCGTTGCATGAAGAAGTTGGCGACTGTCAAGGAGAAATCTTGAGTAGAAATTGACTTGGCTCATTCAAGCAAGTAGTTGAATTCCTATTTTTTCATGTTGCTAGAGAAATCGAGCATTTTCTGAATGGATTTGACCGCCTGCTCCCTGATAGCCGGGTCAATCTGTATTTCATTGTTGCCGGTCAACAGGACCTGTTCCAGGTTTTGCAGGGCATTCATGCCCATCCAGGGGCAGTGGGCGCAGCTCTCACAGGTCGCTCCCTCACCGGCAGTGGGTGCTTCGATCAGTTTCTTGCCCGGTGCCAGTTGTTTCATCTTGTGAAAAATGCCGCCATCTGTTGCCACAATAAAGGTTTTATTGTCCATCTCTTTGACGGCATTGATCAGTGTTGTGGTGGAGCCCACGACATCGGCCTGGTCGATCACCTCTTCAGGGGATTCCGGATGAACCAGTACGGCAGCTTCTGGGTGTAGGCGCTTGATGCGCTCCAAGGCGACAGACTTAAACTCTTCATGTACGACACAGGAGCCATTCCAGAACAGCATCTCAGCACCGGTCTGTTTCTGCACATACCGGCCCAGATGCTTGTCGGGTGCCCAGATAATCTTCTCACCACATTCGGCCAGATGCTGAATGATCGGCAGGGCAATTCCTGAGGTGACCACCCAGTCTGCACGCGCTTTAACCTTTGCGCTGGTATTGGCATATACCACCACAGTATGGTCTGGGTGCTGATCACAAAAAGCCGTGAATTCATCTGCGGGACACCCCTCGTCCAGTGAGCAGGTGGCATTCAGGTCCGGCATGAGGATATGTTTTTCCGGGTTTAGGATTTTTGCCGTTTCACCCATGAAACGAACACCGCAGACAACTAAGGTGTCGGCTGATTGCTGCGTACCAAACCGGGCCATCTCCAGCGAGTCTGAAACGCAACCCCCCGTCTCCTCAGCCAGCTCCTGTAGATCACCATCGGTATAGTAATGGGCTACCAGCACGGCATTTCGTTCTTTTAGTAACGCCTTGATACGATTTTTTGTGGCGCTCTTTTCTTCCGGGCTCATTTCTGGCCACACAGGGTGGGCCGGAACGGTAACAGGATGAGCCTTGAGTGTGCTGGAAGCTGTGGTTTGGGTCATGATGTTCTCTTAAAATGGCTGGGTCTGTTCAGCGAATCATATCAACGCGATCGGGAAAAAGGGCCCGGTAGATTTTTGCTGGCCTGTGGTTTCCATTTCGACGCATCTCTCCGGTCTCTTCAAGAAGGTTGAGGGAGAGTATCCATTTGCGAAAATTCCGTTTATCCAGTGTTTCACTGCGAAGGATTTCATAGACCGATTGTAGTTCACTCAGTGTGAACGTCTCCGGCATGAGTTGAAATGCAATAGTTGAGTAGAGCGTCTTTGCGGCAAGCCGCTCTTTGGCCAGCAGGATGATCTCCGCATGGTCAAATGCCAGTTCTGGAAGTTCGTCGGCAGGAAACCAGGCGGCTTCTGTTGCATCGCTGCCCGCGCTGATGCTGAGCTTTTCGGCAGGTGCCAGTGCAAAGTAGGTGACGCTGATAATCCGCTCCCGCGGATCTCTATCAGGGCGACCAAAGGTAAACAGCTGCTCTATATAGAGATCCGATGCACCCGTCTCTTCCTTCAACTCACGTTTGGCGCCGCTCTCCAGATCCTCATCAATCTCAAGAAACCCGCCGGGAAGGGCCCACTTCCCCTTGTAAGGCGGCTGGCCACGACGAATCAGCAACAGTTGCAGCTGCTGTTGATGCAGAGAAAAAACCGCTATATCGGTTGTTACCGCAGGGTGTGGGTATTCGTAACTATAAGGCACAGGAATAACTTACTAAGTGTCAAGTGTACACTATAGGCTTAACGCCGCACTGCAGCAAGTCGTTCTGCATTTTTTTATATAACTTTATAAATAATCAGTAATTCATTGTCATCTAAAGTAAACTGCAAAACTTCCGCTATTATAATTAAATAGTTAATCCGGAATTCAATACCAGGAATGAGTGTCTATATGGACATCGGCAAAGAGAGCATCAAACGAGCCGTACTCGATGTAAAACATCTGCCTCCACTCACTATAACTGCCGCTAAGCTGATGGAAGCGATCTCTGATGATGAGATTGACTTGAAGGCCTTGGCTGGAATTATTGATCAGGATCCTGGTTTGGCCGCCAGGATAATTGGTTTGGCCAATTCGGCCTACTTCTCCCAGCCCAGCCCTGTATACAGTGTAGAAGAGGCGATTATTCGCGTCCTGGGTCTGAATATGGTCAAGAGCCTGGCCTTGGGTATTACGGTGGCGGGATCCTTTGAAATAGATCGTTGTCCTCGCTTTGATCTGGCCGGTTACTGGTTCGAGGCGCTCGCATCCGGACACTTGGCCCGTTCCCTGGTGATGGCATTGCCGGCAGAGAACAGGCCGGATATGAATCCGCTCTATCTGGGGGGCTTGTTTCACAACCTGGGTGTGCTGTTGTTGGTGCATGTAGTGGGTGATGCCTATTCGGCTGTACTGGAGGATATGAAAAACCCTGAGGCCGAACTGCGGGTAGTTGAGCGGGAGCGGATGGGTATTGACCACAGGACGGCGAGCGGCTGGCTGGCTGAAAAATGGCACCTTCCACCGGTTATTATCAGTATGATGACCGAGCTGGGTAACAGCGATTATCAGGGCGATCTGGAAACCGAGATGCTGTTGTTGAATGCTGCTGTTGACTGGGTAAAGGATGTTCGTAAAGGCCAGGTAACTTCTTTGGCCGAGTCGCCTTGGCTGGCTTCATTTACTGATGTGAACAAGGAACGCTTATCCCGGATCGAGGAGACAGTGCTCTGTCAAATCGACGATCTGGAACTGGTAGCCAGACAGCTGGCCTGAGTGAGTGAATAAATAACGTGTTATTTGGCAACCAGGACCACTTCTTTTCGTTAGTCGATGCCTTATCAGCGATAAGGGTCCTGACACAGTTGCCAGTTGAAGAGGTATCAGAGTCTGTTTTTTTGCGACAGGCACTGGATGCACTGGTGGCACATCAAAACCTGGGTCAATGTTCTATATTTCTCTCGGATGGTACGCATTTGAACTGTGCCGTTGGCGCAGGGGCTGATACCTTTGGTGACGACTCTTTTCGCCAGCCAGAAAGACTCAACAGCATGCAGTTTACTGTTGATGAAGGGATCATGGGGCTAGCGGTCCAGACGGGCCAAATACAGTATTGTCGGAACTGCAAACTCGATCCTCGCTTCAAACCGTTTGAGCGAAGGGCGCTATCTCATGGTGACGGTTCACTTATATCCATGCCGATCGCTTCAGGGGCAGAGGTATTGGGTGTTCTTAATGTCTCACATTATCAGCCTGAGTTTTTCGAGACATGGCAACAGCACTTTTTGATGCTATTTGCCACTACGCTGGGTCGCCTGTTACATCTTCACAGGATGACGCATCAGTTGGGCGATGAGGTGGCGGTACGTACCCATGCCCTTGCAGCGGCCTTGGACGAGTCAGAAAAATTACGCAATCGATACCAACAACTGTCAATAAAGGATGAGTTGACCGGGTTATTTAATCGCCGCTATTTTTTCACGGAAGGTGAGTCGATGCTGTCCCGGGCGATTCGCTATAAAGCTGATTTAAGCCTGTTGCTGATTGATGTTGATCACTTCAAGCGAATAAATGATACCTGGGGACATGCTGTGGGTGATCAGGTATTGCGACAAATATCGAACATCTTTCTAGAAGAGGCACGCGCGGGTGATCTGGTCGCACGTTTGGGTGGGGAAGAGTTTGTTCTGGCACTACCCAATACGGCAGGGGAGGGCTTGGAGCAGATGGCCAGTCGGATCAGGCAGCGGATTGCAGCGTCGGGTTTTACTGTGGGTGATCAAAAGACCGAACTGACCGTGAGTATTGGAATCACATCCTTGAATGGACGTGACTCATCTGAATTGTTGCCTCTGTTGGAGCGGCTCTACCATGAGGCGGATTGTGCCATGTATCAGTGCAAGCTGGATGGACGTAATCGCCTGCTTTACTATTCGCCAGAGATGGAGTCGGTAGAACGAAACGGGGGGCTGAATTGATGCTTCCCTTTCATTGCTCAGCGGCTTGTGACTGATTTATCAAACCCTTTCTCTCTCCCTGTCATTCCACAACCATGCGGCCCCGCGAACCCCACTGGCGTCACCATACCGGGGTGGCAACAATAGGGTGTTGATGGCGTCAGAAAAGATGTAGCGCGACCATAGTTTGGGGACGTTTTGATAAAGGCGTTCCAGGTTGGAGAGTCCACCCCCCAATACCACCGCACCAGGATCGAGTATGTTGATGACACTGGCCAACCCCCGAGCCAATCGGTCTTCATAACGTGCCATCACTGTTTCGGCCTCTGAATTGCCTTGAGCCAGCCTTTCAGCAAACTGCTGGCCTGATACCTCAATACCGCTCTCTCTCTGGTAATCTCGGCAGAGCCCTGGTCCTGAAAGGAAGGTCTCGAGACAGCCGTTTTTACCGCAGTAGCAGCGATCACCAGGCTGTTCTTCAGCTGTAGGCCAGGGTAGAGGATTGTGCCCCCACTCACCGGCAATACGGTTGATGCTTGGAATGAGTTGCCCATTAATCACAACACCGGCGCCGGTGCCGGTACCAATAATGACGCCAAACACAGAGGTAATCCCTGCGGCTGCACCATCGGTTGCCTCGGAAAGTGCAAAGCAGTCTGCGTCATTGGCGAGGCGAACCTGGCGCTTGAGCTGTTTTTCCAGGTCCGGCTGCAATGCTTGGCCGTTCAGGCAAGTGGAGTTGGAGTTTCTCATCAGGCCGGATATCGGGTTGGCTGACCCTGGGGTGCCTATCCCAACCGTACCTTTTTCTCCGGTCGCCTGCTCGGCCTGATGAACCAGGTCGACCAGCGTGTTCAGGGTGGCCTGATAGTCACCCACGGGCGTTGGTGTGCGGGACTGAAATAGACAATGACCCCGTTCATCCAGGGCCATGGCCTCTATCTTGGTTCCACCTAGATCAATTCCGATTCTCATCGGTCGACTTTTGCTGCTTAGGCTCTGGTGGCTGTCGCTGAATCCAGAGGCTCTTCAGTTGTCGTTATGGTCTCAGTATCGTTCACCTGGGTCGCCGGCGGGTGTGACATCTCACTCAGAGTGAAGGTCTCTTCACCTGATGGATTGGTAAAACGATCATTCAGCGACTGAACATAGTTGTCGGCATCTTCCTTTACTTGTGCCAGACGCTTCTTGGCACCGCGTCCCCAGCCGGCAGGGGATTTGCTGAAAATACTGCGCCAGGGTTTGGTGTTACGCAAAAAGGCGTTTGCCAGATTGCCCCGTAGAGCCAGTTTGTCTGATTGCTTTTTAAGTTGGCCCAGCAGGCTTCTGGCCGAGAGTGAGCGAATCACAAAATGGATGCCAAAAAGAATAACGATGACGCCGATTGCCGAACCCAGCTGTGCTGCTTGATTGGCCATCAGTGATTCCATCCAGGGTGGGGCAAAGCTGAGCCCTTCCCAGTAACCCTGTTTAACCGTAATGCCCAGCAGTGAGATTATCAGCAGGCCATAGGCGAGGGCGTCGCCCCACAGTACCCGTCTTTTCCAGCGTGAGATGGCCTCGCTAATGGCCGGTATGGATCGCTCTTCGATATCACGTGCTGTCCGTTCCAGTACACCCACAATGCGATAGGCACGCTCAATCTCAACTTCATGCATTCGGTTGTGAATCTCTTCCAGATCCGCATCCCGCTTGCGCTCAAACCGCTGCCGGAGGTTGTCATCTGCAATGGGTACGGCGGCTTCCGGGTTATAGATGGTATAGAAGCGGCCTGCGGTCAATCCACGCTCGCCAAGCGCACGTTGCCAGGCGGCTACAACCTCTTCGGGATTGTCTTCCCGTGCGGCTGAGTCGATCTGATTCAATATGTAGAGGAACTTTCCTGCATCATTCCGATTGATGGTATTGCTGACAAGATGGTCCAGTGTGTCATGCATGGCGCCCGGCTCGGGGTGGCGGGCATCGAAGAAGACCAGCACTAAGTCAGATAGGTCGATAATGTGATCGGTGATCTTAAGTGTTGATGTGCGCTGGGCGTCGGCATCGAATCCCGGTGAATCAATCAGAATTTTTCCTCTCAGTTGTTCACTGGGGCAGGTCTTCAGCTGCAGATAGGAGTCAATGCGCTGACCTTCCCCTTTTGCCACCAGCTCAATATCCTCACTCATCTGGTAGAAGGGAAAACGGGGATCAGAGTCCAGGGCAACACCGGGTAGAGCATGGGCTGTTTTCTCACGGCTATAACAAGTGACAGTAAACTTGTCATCTACGGCCTGATTACCGGTGCGTTGTAGTTTGTAACCCAGATAGTGGTTGATAAAGGTTGATTTGCCAGAAGAGAAGGTGCCAAGGACTGAAATGAGCGGCCACCAGGGTATTTGGGTGGCATAGGATTCGTCAGTATTCAACAGTCCAGTGCGGTAGGCGATACGGTCAAGTTTCTTAAAACTCTGAACGGTTTTAAGCAGTACGGGGTTCTCTTGCTCAAGATGGGTTTCGAGGTGTTTCAGGCGTCCCTCGATGAGTCTTCCTGCCGTATTCATGAACTGCTCCTGGTGTCTGAAAGGAGTGGGTACTGAGCCGCTTTTTTTTGCCTCAGATCAGTATTACCCCGTAAGATTACATAGACCATACTAACGCGCAAAGGCGGCTGGTGGTAGTCTGTAGCTGTTGGTCAAATAGTGAATTCTTGTGCTTGAAGTCAGTTGCTGTTCGGTGGTACTGGTACTTCCACTGTTCAGTATAAAACATAAAAAAGCGTATTTGGCCAAATACTTATAAACACTTGCTAAGTGTAATATAGATCCATAACTATTGCATTATATGAGTATATAAGAGATACTTAATACTCTTTAACGCCGGTTTTATGTGAGGTTTGATCTCGATCAAGCCGACAGTCCTGAACATACAAAAAATAGAGTGGGAGAAAAAAATGGCTGAACTGTTTTCTGAAGAGTGGATGCAAAACTTCATGACCCAGTGGAATGCTGAGCCTGAATTGGTCGGGGCGCTTGAGCAGATCGGTTTTGGCAGTGTGATCGGCTATGGCTTTGAAGGTGAAGAGGCCCCCCGCGGAGTGATTACCGTTGAAAATGGCAAGGCTGTTGCAGCGGGTGCCTATAATGGCGAGGCTCTTAATTGGGATATTCGTTGCAGCGATGCTCAATGGAAAAAGTGGATCAGTAAACCGCCTGGAATGATGGGGCTCGGTATGGCCTTCACTTCAGGTAAGATGAAATTCAAAGTGGGTGACTACGGCTCCATGTTGAAAGATCCACGGATGGCGGGTCCCTTTATCAAAAGCTTCTCTGTGATGGGTAAGGCCTGACACGCAGACGCTAGATACGGATACACTTCGTTCTGAATAGGCGCGATGGTAGTGGCCTCTCCGGTGATCCATCGGAGAGGTCTGTTATTGCGCCTACTTATGGGCGGATAGAAAATTTTGTTTGGGCGCGAAGCTGAAAAAGACGCCTGAGTATCTGAGAGTACCCTGGACTTTGTATGTCGTGGTAAAGTCGGCAGGGTGGTATATCAATAGCAGTTCTTAATCAGCGGGATAATTATAAAAATGGGTATTCAGATCCATGCGATAACGCTGGC
>JAPHUG010000236.1 GCA_026197195.1 Sedimenticola sp. | reverse complement strand
TGCGCGGCTAATACAGCTTGGTTTGCATGAATCCCGCTGGGTGTGCAGAGAGCCACCAGATCGGTCTGTTCGGTTTTTAGCATCTCTTCCATCGAGCGGTAGGCATGCACATTGAATCGTTCGGCATGTTCTGCAAGCACTTGTGGATTGGTATCACAGATTGCGACCAGTTCGATGTTTTCAGCGTGCTGCTCGATTGAACCAAAATGATTTTTAGAAATGCGGCCGCATCCCACAATAGCGAGACGAATTTTTCTACCGGAAATGACAGGAAACATGTTTATGCCTTAACAACATTTTTGAAAGAATTTAAGTAAATACCGCGCGTATCAATAATCAGTCTTGCATGTATTTGAAGTGTCGGGTAATCAAACTTGGTGTGATCGGTAACAAGCAACAATAAATCATAACTGGTAACATTTTCCGGTGTAGGGTCAACACTATACTTAGATATATACTGTGTTCACACATTTTCGGAAAAATAGGCACATGCGGGTCTATGCAATCAATTACTGCTCCTTTCTCATAGACTAACTCCATAAGTTCTGCCGCCGGGGTCTCGCGCATGTCATCAACGTCCTTTTTATAGGCAATACCAAGAACTAGCAACTTAGAGCCCTTCAGTGATTTTCCGCGCTCATTCAGGGCATCCATGGTTTTACTGGTCACCCAGCAAGGCATGTTGTGTTCACCTCGCAAACGAGTTCAATAAGACGCGTGTTTAGATCGTATTCACGCGATTTCCAGGTCAGGTAAAACTGATCGACGGGATGCAGTACCCACCTAGTCCCGGCCCAGGGTAATACGGGGTAAATCCGAAAGGTTTTATCGATGCAGCACGGATTACCTCATGAATTATCGATCCCGATTCTGGGGGCAACTATCTTCATTTCGCTAACTAGGCCAATACCAGCAATTTCAAAATTTGATATCGGGTTTCGTCATTAAAAACCGGCATGCTCCTGACCCATAATTCAACTCCAGGCACGCTACCGCCATGTCGCGTCATCGAGTGACACAACACAGCTCCTTGTGTATTTTTCGTCTCGATAATAAGCAGGGTACTGCTGCGAACCATACGTTGTTTAACGTATGGACATTAATCTACTTTAAGGCGGATTGGAATACAAGACTTCCCGTGGATTTCTCAGTTATTTGTGAACTAGCTATTTGCGTCACGAGGGCTCCACACTTCGACAGGATGAAATGAGTATTGTACAAACTCCACCCCTCTAACCAATTGTTATCCAGATACAAATGCGTTGTTTCAAATCATACTTTTAACTACTACAATTGCCAAGATGAATGCCTGAAATGGGTGAATAAATCGATCTGAAAAAGCGGCTGTTCTTTTATAATGCAACTCTACATGTAGGCAAGACACTCTTTGATATAAAGCTACTCAGCTTCCTATACGAAATCTAAATTCAGCGCCATAACCCCCACGTAGCTTGGCAATTTTGCGAACACTCTACCAGCAAATAACTCCAGACAAACATCTCAGAGCTTAAGGAAATAAGATGGACACAGATTATTCAAGACCAGTGGTACCCTGCCAGTAGAAAGTTCCCCATTGTGGAATCATTGTTTTCCACATAATTACAAGTAACAAGCGCCATGAAGAGCATCAATAATGCTGAAAATTATATTGTTTATTCTGGCTAATTTGTTGCTATCTACCAATGAGCTAAAACGCCCTATTCCCACTCTATTGTAAATAAGCCATTTTTATCTTTTATATTCAATGATTTATTTTACTGCTAAACGGGAATACCATGAAAAATACCATGCTCAGAAATTTCTTTAAAAATACGGCTATATCTTACCGATTTGCTCAAAGAAGCAGAAGTGAAATCCAATATAACCACGTAACTATTCTTCCATTTATTCGGCAGGTATCCGTGGCGGAAAACAGGTTTGACTCACCTTGCAGAGACTAATCATGCGATAAATGTCTAACAGGAGCCGCCGGCAGAGTCAACCGTACCCGCAAACCACCCAGCGGTGATTCGCCCAGTTCAATCGAACCATCATAAAGCTGGGCAAGGTCATCGACGATAGCCAGCCCCAGCCCAGTTCCAGGTACCTGCTCATCAGCCCGAACGCCTCGGGCCAGTACTGCCTGCCTCTGTTCCGAGGCCAGCCCCGGCCCATCGTCATCGACCTGTATAACAAGTCGCTCACCCTCGACAAGGAAAGAGACTTCAACACGGCTGTTCGCCCACTTCCAGGCATTGTCCAGCACATTACCGAGCATCTCCTGAAGATCCTGTTGTTCCCCGCGAAACACCGGCGCAATTTCACTGTCGGCGATGGTGACAGAGATATTCCTGTCCAGGTACAAACGGTCCATGACACGCACTATAGAATCGACCAGTGGGCGAACGTCACTGCGCACGCCGGGGACGGTTGCCGCAGCTGCGGCGCGCGCCCGCGCCAGATGGTAGTCGACCTGACGCCGTGCAATCACCACCTGCTCACTAACCAGTTGAGGTAGACCAGGGCCG
>JAPHUG010000137.1 GCA_026197195.1 Sedimenticola sp. | reverse complement strand
GCGAAGGTACTTTTGTTCTGGATGCGCTGAGTGCCAGCATTACCAATCCGTTGGCCAATCTCCTTAAAGATAATCCCCAGGCCCTCTCTGATGTGATGGAGTGTCGTCACGGTCTGGAAGAGTTGGCGGCAAGTTACGCCGCTGCGCGGGCCACCGAGATGGATCGTGCAGTTATCCGAGAGCGTTTCCTGGCACTTGAAGCGGCCCATGAGAAACGGGACTTGGAACTGGAGGCGAAGGCCGATGCCGCTTTTCATATGGCCATTGCCGATGCTTCTCACAATGTTGCGCTGATTCATCTTACCCAGAGCCTGTTTGATCTGCTGGGCGATGTGGTTTTGAGTAACTGGGAGAAAATCTACACCATGGAAGAGAGCTATCAGGCGATCCATGCCCAGCATGGTGAGATCTATGAAGCGATCTTCTCCGGTGACTCCACTGTGGCGCGACATGCCGCCCATGAACACCTCTCTTATATCGAAGCCTGTCTGCGTGGTGCCACTTAATCGCGATAGACTTATCATGAATTGGCCGTTCCCCTGTGAGCGGCCAATAACTGCTCCAGCTGTTTAGCGGCGGCTGTATAGTCGAAAGCCCGGAGTTGCTGTAGTAATCGGGTCAGTTTTTCAGTGCTGAGAACTTGTCCCAGGATCTGTTCAATCTCATCAAGACGGTGGCTGTCGATGAGATTATGTTCCTCCAGATCTTCTCTAAGTTGCTCTAGATAGCTGACTAACTGCAGGCTGCTTTGAAATGCCCGCTCAGTCACATGATTCTTTTGTGCCAACTCTGGAAGTGACTCTGTAAAAGCGGCAATCTCCAGAATCACCCGGTCAAGCTCACCCTCAAGGGATTGATAGCCCTTAGCCAGTATTCTAGTATCTCCGCCGGCGAGTGCACTCTCTAATGCAATAGATTGTTGGTAGAGGGCATGTGTCGACATATTGGCTGCCGCCCCTTTAAGACGGTGGAGCGATTGTGCCAATGTCTGCCAATCCTGTTGTTCAATGGCGTCTGCGATTTTCTGCAGGTCGACTTTAAAATACTCCTCGGCTTGTAGTAACAGGCGCAAGACACGTGGCTTATCATTGTCAAACCGTCCAAGAAGGGCGGGTATATCAATAGCGCATGTTTTCTCTTTTTTTACCGCAGGTTTTCTTTTACTGGGGTTGTTGTTATATGCGAGCTCAATTGTTTGCTCAAGGACTTGAATTAATTCATCCCTGTTAACGGGCTTGGTTAAATAGTCATCCATACCTGCGGCCAGGCACTGTTCCCGGTCACCTGTCATAGCGTTTGCTGTCATGGCAATAATAGGGAGATCTTTCAAAACCGGGTTTTTACGGATGCGGCGGGTTGCCTCGAATCCATCCATAATAGGCATCTGAATATCCATCATGATCAAATCAAATTCATCAGGGCCGCGTTCTTCCAGCAACGCAATGGCTTCTTTACCATTGCGGGCCAGGGTAGTAACGATATGCAACTGCTCAAGTAGCTCTGTAAGAACACGTTGATTCAGGGGCGTGTCTTCAGCTAGTAGAATGTGCATTCCACTCAACAGCTCTGAATGATGAGCCTCTCTCCATTCAGGTTGTGAAACTGCTCTGTCGGCGTTAAGCGTCTGTCTAAGGGCAAAATACAAGCGACTCAATGTGAGCGGTTTTTGTTGTACGCATGTACGAGGAGGAAGCTTTGTGCGTATCTCCTGTGTGTCATTTAGCAATAGTATAGGCAATGATTCATTTGTACGCTGTTTGGTGACAAGTTCATTAATGTAGTACAAGCGGTCAATGGATATGGATGAGTCAATTATCAGGCCACTGAGGTTATCAGTGGTACGGTTTTTTGTGATAAAGATTTCAAACTGCTCAACTGTAATAAAGTGATGGCATCGGCAGCCAAGTTGTTTCAGGTCGCGAACAAGGATTCGATCCAGTAAGGGGTGATTGCAGAGGAGAGCAAATGATTTGTTGGAAAGTAACGGATCGTTCATATAGATTTCATCGGTAGCATCCTGCCCCCGTCCAAAACAGGCGGTAAATTGAAAACAGCTGCCGCCCTCATCCCGTTGTGTTACCTTGATTTTACCCCCCATGTACTCTACAAGCCGTTGGCAGATACTGAGTCCTAAACCACTACCGCCAAAGTGGCGTGTTGTCGATGCATCAGCTTGGGTAAAGGGACGGAAAAGTCGTTCGACCTGATTGGGGGCTATTCCCAGTCCGGTGTCCTCAACATTGAACTGTAGCATTTGTTCTTTTTCATTCTGCTGTACAGAACTGATTTTGAGTAGAACATATCCGTCTGTAGTGAACTTTACAGCGTTGTTTAATAGGTTGGTTAGTACTTGCTTTAGCCGCAGGCTATCCCCGATAAGTTGATGATCAACATTGGGTGCAATGTCATAGATGAGTTGAAGGCCCTTTTTTCTGTAGGCAGGGTATAACAGGTTAGCCAGCTCATTCAGTATCTCATTGAGTCTGAAGGGGCTGGATTCAAACTTCAGTTCGCCAGCCTCAATCTTTGAAAAATCGAGGATGTCATTAATAATAGAGAGCAGTGAATTAGCTGCCGAGTTAATGGTCTCCAGATAGACGGACTGTTTTTGATTAAGTGGGGTGGACTGTAGTAACTGGCACATGCCCAACACGCCATTCATAGGCGTTCTTATTTCGTGTGACATGTTAGCAAGAAAATCACTTTTAGCCTGATTAGCTGATTCTGCCAGCTCTTTGGCATCGCGTAAGGCGCTGGTCTGTTGTGCAACGCGTTCCTCAAGTGTGGTCACAAGATCATTCAGTGTGTTGGCCATGCTGTTGATGCCGATCT